>URXI01000043.1 GCA_900551775.1 uncultured Eubacterium sp.
AGAAAAAGGGCAGCCTAAATGGCTGCCACCATGACGGTCAGATCATCCCGCTCTCTGATTCCATATTTCTCTGCCGCTTTGTTGACGATTAATTCCGCCACCGTATCTGGATCGCGGCTGCCAAGCTCCGTCAGGCGCTTTCTCAGCCACAAACCGTCCGGATCGCTGCGATCGCAGTCAGTAACGCCGTCAGAGACCATGATTAACAGGTCGCCCCGCTTCAGTCTCACATCGATGTACTCTAACTTCAGGCCGTCAATAATGCCTACTGGCGGCGCAGGCCGTTTCAGCATGGAGACACTGCCGTTATGCTTCACAAAGGTGGACGCGGCCCCCATCTTAAAAATCTGCGCTCTGCCAGTCACCTTGTCTATAATGGCCAGATCCACTGTTGCGAACATCTCCGCGCTGTTTCCCGTCATCAGAATCGCATTGACCGTTTTCATGGCGATATCCACATCAAAGCCGGCTGCCAGCAGCTTAGAAAGGGTCGTGACCACCAGCTTGCTCTCTGTGGCCGCCCTGCTCCCCTTCCCCATACCATCGCTGATAATCAGAGCCTGCTTGTTTTTGCCAAAGGAAAAAGACAGGCAGCTGTCCCCCGATACTGCTTCAAAAGCATAGGATGCACTTCCCACCAGGATCTGAGACGCGTTTTTTGCTGCCGACGACTCTCCCCTGCCATCTAAATCCGCCATCAGGGCACTGACTGTACGAGCCATGCCGTCAAATTGGTAGGAAACAATCTGCCTGTTGTCCATCCCTGCGCTGTATAACTTGCTCAGACTGAGAAAGACTTCCCGCTTTTTCATCAAATCCCGTTTGACAGCCTCCAGCTTCAGATCTGCTCCCGTAGCCGACTGCTGGCAAAACCGTTCCTCACCGATGCACCACAGCCTGGTGATGATGCTGCCGGGTACAGCGATAAACAGCGCCATGACAGCCGCAGCTCCGTAGATCTGCGCACTGGCTGATAAAGCAATGGTAGCAAAAATCGTCAGGGCTAACATCGTTTTTCGATATTTTCCATCAATCAAAGAGGCCAAAAACCAGCCGGTGAGCATTCCCGCAAAGAGAGCGATAAATAGTTCACCGTTGCCCATATGCTGGCACTGCCAGAAAACAGCCGCAATCCCGGCTGCAGCCATAGCCGGCTGAATGCCCTTGCAATACTGGATTACCACGATGACCAGTAACCACAGGGGGAAAACCACCTGTTCGGTACCGATCGCCCCGATCAGCGATATCACGAAAATCTCGTAGGCTAGTCCAATTTTCTCTTCTGCAATCTGCATCGGGTTTCTTCCCACAAAGAGAACCCTTGCCATGGTGTTGAATACGCGGATATAGACGATGACGGCTACGGCTTCCTTGATCATCGTTTCCACGCTCAAAAGATAAGTCAGGTGTCCATAAGCGTAATAAGCACAATTACACACGATGATTGCCGCTACTGCTACAGAAGTTCTCTGATTGATGGTAAATCTGTGATTGTGAAAAAACAAGAAAAAAATCCCGCAAAAAACCATGGCCATCATATCTCCATAAAGATTTAAGATGACGCCCCCATAAGTCAGCATCGCAGCAGCAATGACTGGCACTAAATATATGTATACAGTTGATACTGCCACCATGACGGTAATCAGCGCTACAGCCGCCGGAAAAGTCCCCTCGAACAGATTGACCCTGCCAATAAAGAAAGCCACTGTCAAAGTGGCTAACACGGTTTTGAAATTAATCTGATTCCCTACAAATTCCATATTTCTTCCCCTTTGTTCCCTTTGATTTTTACATATTTTATCATAGGCAGCGTGGGGGTTGCTGTCGAAGGCGGGTGTCGAAAGAACAGAAACTTACTGCGCCAGAAGTCGTTCCACCTCTTCTCTCTTCTCAAACAGAACACAACCTCCCTGATGATCCGCAGTTAAAAGTTCTTGCTCGTGAAGAATCATAAACAGCCGCGAATGGAGCGCTTCCTTCAGAGAGGTCTCTCTGACGTTGATATCTGAATACGGTGAGAAAGGACACGGTTCTGCCCCGCCGTGGGAATTGATGTGGAAGAACCCCCTGCCCGCTGCCAGGCAGCCGCCTGAGCTCTTCTCATCTCCCGGGAAAGCGATAAACACCATTTCCGGATACCGTCCTCTCACATCCGACAGTTGGTTTTCAAACCAGTTCCGCTCTTCCTCGCCAAAGGCCAGCCCCCTGCTCTTTTCTGTCACTGGCACATATTCCACATAAATGACAGCCTTGCAGCCAAGCTCTGTTAATCTGTTCAGAAATACAGATGAAGTTACAATTTCTTTATTTTCTGTCGTCACCGTAACAGAGGTGCCGAAGAGCAGATGACGCTGCTGCATCTGTTCCATGGACGCAAGCAGTCTGTCGTATGTTCCCGTCCCCCTTCTCTGATCTGTTATATTCTGATCCCCTTCGATACTGAAAACGGGGACGAGATTTCTGTGCTGGTGGAAAAGCTGCAGATATTTTTCGTCCAGCATCGTACCGTTGGTAAAGATGGGGAAAAGGATTTCGGGAACCTCTGCCGCAGCCTCGATAATATCTCTGCGTAAAAAAGGTTCTCCGCCTGCCAGCAGGATGAAGCTGATTCCCAGTTCCTTGCCTTCCTGAAAAATAGCCAGCCACTCTTCTGCTGTAAGCTGACAGCTCGGCATCTCGTCAGCACAGCTTTCATTACTTCTGGCATAACATCCACTGCAGTGCAGATTACAAGCGCTGGTGATGCTGGCGATGAGAAATGGCGGGATATGGTTTCCTTTCTCTGACCACTGCCTGCGCCGACCCGCCGCCTTTTTGCTGGCTGCAGCAAAATGCTCTCCTTGGGATCCTTGCGGGTGGCTTTTATAGCTCCCTTCACGATGTTCTCAACTCCCGCCGTCAAATATTCTTCCAAATGAAATGTTTTCTGTACTGTCATCTCTAATCCTTTCTGTAATGGCCTGCAAAATGTTCGATATGTTGATCCAGCTGGCGGATGATTATTGTTCTCTCCGCTCCGCTATCGTATCTGGCCATGAGAAAAACGATGGGCGAGTAAAACTCCAGCGCCAGAAACGCGGCATCCTCATCAATGAAACAATTTCTTTCAATGAGGAGATGAAATAATTCTGTCATGTATTTCAGTGGTCCGTCTGTCAGATATTCGTGATAGAGACGGCTCTTTTCTTCACTCTTATACTGTTCAATCATGAGCATTTTGCGAAATCGCGAGGCGTAGTCGCTCTCAGTCCAGTAAAAGAACATGCCCCTGGCAATCGCTTTCAATTCTTCTGTCGTAATCCGTTCATATGCGGTCGCTACATCCGTCATATCTCCCTGAGGCGCGCGGACTTCCTGGGTCATCTGCTGATACTGTTCTTCCATCCGTATCAAAATATTGTCAAAGATGTCCTGCTTGCTCTCATAATGTTTATACAGCGAGCTCTGTCTGATGCCGACTACTTCTGCAATATCACGTACACTGACACCGTCATAACCTTTATCCGCGAAGAGCTGCAACGCAGCAAGCAAGATATCTTCCTTTGTGTTTCGTTTCAAAATCCTCATCCTTCCCTTTGGCTAACATTCGTTCTCTTTTTCTATATTTTAACTAACATTTGTTCGCTTGTCAAGTTCTTTTTATCTGAAGGAATTATAATTGAAATGAAAAACTGCTATAACCACATGCCATGCAATTATAACAGTCTCTCTCTAAGCTTCTTTTTCGTTTTCTGTAAGGATTCTCTCCACTGTGCCTGGAATATCCAGCAGTGAAACTAACGTGTCCCCCATCCGGTATAATGTCTTTTCAATCCAAAATCCAGATAACGCCTCCGGGTGCAGGGAGTCAATCTCCTCTATCGCATCTCGATCAATGATAAAAGGTTCTCTCGCCGCCGCTATGGCAAAGAGGCAGTCGTCACATCTGATGATGACGAGTGTCCTCGCTTCGATTTCTTCCAGATTGATGACAGGAATGATATTCCCCTTGTAATTATACATTCCTATGTAATGTGGAGGCAGACATGGGAATGAGGAGATATGCGCATCTGCATAAATTTCTGCAATCCATTCCAAATCGAGGGCATAGTTTTTTTCCTGTCCGCCAATACACAGAAGTTCTCTGCTGCTTTCACTATTCATAGAATCCCTCCTTTTCAAAATTTCCGATAACCGTCTCTAAATCTAAAGCTGCACAGATATTTCCATCACCTGTGATGCTGCAGCCGCTGATGCCGGTCCATTTTCGAAAATCACTTCCCAGGAGCATTGGCAGAGCTCTGACCACAATCCTTTTTTGTTCATCCATCGTATCTGCCAGCAGACACCCCTCTCTTCTGTTGCCTTTCACATAAATGACTACGGAGTGATCCGGAACCACCTCTTTCAGTCCGCAAATCTTGCGCAAGTTGATCAAAGGTACCATTTTATCATCAAATAGGATATAAGACCTTCCGTCAATCTGACGAATCTGATTCTTCTTTTCCCTGTATGCCATAAAACGAAAGACATATCGTGCAGGGATTGAAAAACGATAGCCGCCCACGCGGAAGCAGGCACTCTCGATGGTCGACAGCGTCAGTGGCGCCACCATGGTAAATTTGCTGCCAATACCTGGCTGGCTTTCGATATACAGGTGACCGCCGATCTCTTCCATGATATTCTTTACCACATCGAGGCCCACGCCCCTGCCAGAATACTCATTGACCGTCTCGTTGGTAGTGAAACCGGGTTTCAGAACCAGCTCATAGATTTCCTCACTGCTGTATTCTGCTTCTGGCTTTATCAGCAGTCCTCTTTCTCTCGCCTTTTTGAGTATTTTTTCGTCATCCAGCCCACAGCCGTCGTCGCTGAGCGTCAACACCAGCTCACCCACTGTACTCTCCACCTGAAAGACAATCCTGCCCTTCTTCTCTTTCTCTGATCACTCCCGTACCTCTGCACTTTCAATACCGTGGTCTACAGCATTGCGAATCAGATGCATCAAAGCCTCCGAGCAGTATTCCACGATACTTTTATCCGCCTCAATATCACCGCAGTTGACTACAAATTCCACTTCTTTTCCTTGATCCCTGCAAATGTCCCTGAGAATCCGCCGCAGTTTCGGAACAATTCGATTGACTGGCCGCATTCGCATTTCCATAACCGTTCGCTCCATTTCACCGACCAGCTGGCTGATCTGGCGGGCGGTACCTTCCCTGATATCTTCCAGTCCGTTTTGGCGAAGCGCCTCGTCTAGAACGAGCATCTGAATGACCATTTCACAGGAAAGATTTTGCATCTTGTCCAGCTTCTCTGCTTTCACATCCAAAAACTCTGTTTCTTTGGACTCTGGTGCCTTCTTTGCCGGCAGATCCCGTTCGGCCGTCTCTTCCTCCAATGGCTGCGGTTCTTCCTCTTCCTGCCCCGATATCAATATGACGCGATTCACAAAGAGACCTTTTTCCATCACTTCGAGAACTTCCTCTTTTTGGTCACTGATAAAGCGGACAAAGAGACCCTGTCTTCCGATGATCTCACTGCTTTCACCTGCCTGTTCCAAATCAGGCGGATAGGTTTCCAATTCAGAGCACAGACTACTGATCTGTCTGACCAGCATAAAGGCTCTGACGTTTTCCAATCTGCATCCCTGCTCGAAAATGATATTTACGATAACTCCCGGTCTGCCGTCAAAATAGCTGCAGTTATCCGGTTCAGGCTGCTGTTCTTCTGCAGCCTCTTCACTCTCTTGCCTGCAGCAGAACCTGCTCTGATAGTCATCTGCTTTCTTTTCTATCTCCTTTGTATCTGCCGGCTCGTAGTCTTCTGCCTCCATTCGTTCCATTTCAGCTGAAATGTAATCCGAGACTAAGAACATCAGATCAAAGATTTCCTGATTCGGGTCGCTGATAGCACCTACGGCATCCCGATAATAAGCGAAGATGTCCTCCAGCTTATGGGTGAGAGAGGAAAGCAGCGTAAGACCCATCATGGCGGAGGAACCCTTTATCGTATGCATCACGCGAAAAATACTGTGGATATCTTCTTCTGCGAACCGATTGTTTTTCTCCGCTTCCATCAGACAATTATCCAACTGCTCCGTAAGCTGTCTGGTTTCCAACAGATAGACTTCCAACATCTCGCGGGCGTCTTCATCAAAATAACTCATCTATTTCTCCATTTACTAAATCTTTTCATACCAGACACTGCAGTTCTTGCCCCTCCGCTTTCCTTCGTAGAGCGCTTTGTCCGCAAAATTAATGCTGTTCTCAATTCCTTCTGATTCGTGATACGCATGGAGCCCCAAGGTCACGGTACAGGAAAACTCTCCATTCTCGTGGAAAAACTTGAACTGCTCTACTTCCTTGCGAATCTGCTCGCTGATTTCAAAGGCTTCTTCTTCTGTGACAGAGAGCAGAATAATCAAAAACTCTTCGCCGCCCCAGCGGATGACTCGATGCTTACGGCATACGCCTTCCAAAATATTTGCAATACAGACCAAGGTGGTATCTCCTACCTCATGTCCATAGGTGTCATTGACCTTTTTGAAGTCGTCAATATCAGAAAGAATCACCACGTTCTTCAGTTCTTCTCTCTTGATATCGCGCATATCTTCTACCAGTTCACTGATGACATATCTGCGGTTATAAAGCCCCGTCAGACCATCTCGAAAAGCCATGTAGTTGAGCTTTTCCATGTTTGTACGCAGTTCTCTGTTCTGCTGGTTCAGTTCATCTTTTTGTTTCTTCATCGATAGATGTGCCGTGACCCTTGACTTCAGTTCCGCTGGTACGAAAGGCTTTTTGATATAATCACAGGCTCCCATGTTAAAACCTTTTACCACATCCTCGTCTGTCGCTTTTGATGTCAGAAACAGAATCACTGCATCGTTCTGATCCTGCTCCTTCAGCTTGTGAAACAGTTCATATCCATCGGTATCCGGGAGAACTACATCCAGAAGGATCAAATCCGGCTGATATTGACCAATCAGTTCCTCTGCCTCACTGCCCGTATGTGCTTCGCAGATAAAAAATGGTTCGTCTTTCAGCGCGATTCTAACTTGCTTACATATCAAAAGGCTGTCGTCCACCACCATTACAATCTGCTTTTTCTTATCATCCATTTCGTACCTCCGCTATTATAATATAATCGAAGCATGTCTCGCCGCTTCCACCCTTACGCTGCCATCAGCAGCAATAAACCAGACTGTTCTTCCATAATCACTGCCTGTATCCTCTGCCAGAAGGGGGATCCCCTCCGACAGGAGAATTTTCTTTGCCATCTCTATATTCTTCTTGCCGATATCCCATTGGTAGTCTATGGTTTTGAACATCCGGGCGCCGCCTGCCAGTTTTGCAGTCAGCCGTGACTTTTGTGCCCCGCAGATACTCATCTCGATAATCAAATGTCTGATGCCCTGGTCCACATATCGATACTGCGGCGTCTCCTTCATCTTGATACTGTCATCTTTTGAGGGGAGTACAGCATGAACCATCCCGGCTATCTTCGTTTTGTTGTCGTAAAGACAGATGGCGACACAAGAGCCCAGCGCATAGCTGACTAAAGTCTGATTCTCCGATGCTGTATTTCCGTCCCCTATCTGCACTATAATTTTATCCATCACATCTCAATCCCCAGTTTCTTCAAAATCGGCTCCAGACATTCAGGATCCGGAAAAAACAAAATACGTCCAGAGAAAATGCGGTTGTCAATATGAAATTGGTTCTCTATCAACAGGATTTCGGCGCTTTTACTCATAACCCTTGCCAGAGGAACACTGAGGATGGCTCCGCCCATATCGACACAGATGCCTGGTACAGAAACATCTATTTCCATGTTCATCAGAGCCGAAAGGGCCCTGATGTAAGAGCCGCACATGATGTTCCCAAGTTCGCTGAGCAGCGACTGTTCCAGATCATCCAATTCCAAAATATTGCGCTCACTTTCGCCCAGTATTTTATTTAAGATGATGTTGGTAAAGCTTTCATTGAGAAGGAATAGAAATAGTCCCGTGACTTCTCCTTTGATCTCCACGAGAATGCCTGCTTCCACTTCCTGAGCCTGCTCCAACAGCGTGTAGATTTCCTGCACCTGTGCCAAGTGCACAGAAGGAGAAGAAATATCCAAGGGGATGCCCATCATCTGAGAAAGGGAGGTGATCGCATTGCCTGTTCCGATATTGCCCAGCTCTTTTAATATATCTGCCGATGTCTCATCCATATCCGCATAACTTTTCATATGTAACTCCCTTATATTTCAAATTGTTCTACCAGTGATTTCAAAAGCTGCGCCTGAGCGGAAAGTTCTTCGCTGGCAGCCGCACTCTCCTGTGATGTAGCTGAATTCCCCTGCACGATATCCGAGATCAGTTCCACGTTCTTTCTGATCTGTACGATGGCATCTGCCTGCTGCGTAAAGGTTTCCGCAATCTCGTTGACCATCTTCGTCACATGCTTCGTGCCCTCTACCGATTTGGTCAGACTGTCCGCTGTTTCGTTGACAATGGTGATGCCTTTGTTTACCACGTTGGCATTGCGTTCAATGAGCTCTGCTGTCATCTGCGCCGCCTCTGTTGTCTTAGTTGCCAGTCTTCTCACTTCACCGGCAACGACAGAAAAGCCTCTGCCCGCCTCTCCGGCTCTTGCCGCTTCCACGGAAGCGTTCAAAGCCAGGATGTTGGTCTGGAAAGCGATATTTTCGATCTCTTTTAGGATACCTGTAATTTCTTTTGAATTATCCTTGATTTCATAAATAGACTCTGTCAAAACGGTCATCTGATCGTTGCTGTCATAAATCTTCTCGGAAACCTGCTCTGTCAGCTGGCTTGATTTTTCAGATTTTTCCGCGCTGTCTTTTGCATTTTCAGCAATCTCGTTGATGCTCACTGCCAGTTCTTCGATGGAGCTTGCCTGTTCTGACGCGCCCTGGGCAAGGACCTGCGCCCCGCTGGATACCTGCTCTGCGCCGCTGGATACCTGCTCCGCACTGTTTGTAATCTGTCCCATGGCATCTCGCAAAAGCGAGCCGATTTCGTTCATCGTATTCCCTACAGCGATAAAGTCTCCCACGAATTCCACTTCACTGCGATAATTCAGATCGCCATTGCCGAGAGCTTCCATACCCCTTCGTATTTCGGATACGTATAAAGAAAGGGCTGCTGCGGTGTTACGAATATCCTCACAGAGCTGTCCCAGTTCATTTTTGCTGGTGTAGGACAGTTCGATGTCCAGATCCCCATTGGCGATGCTTGCCGATGCGTTTTTCAGTTCCTTGATGGGATTGACAATGCTGCGCGTAATGGCTACACAAAGAATCACTGTACAGAAAATGCAGAGGACAGAAATTACAATCAACATGATTAAAACACCCGTATTCTGCTGCTGTGTATCCTCCAAAGTATCTGCCGCATCGTTGGAAGACGCTTCGACGACATCTTTCAGCAGATCCGTGACGACGGTTGACTGTTCCTCATATTCGTTGAGGCACAGTTCAAGAGCTGCCCGTTTGTTGCCTTCTTCCAAATAGTTTACGATCTTCGTTCTCGGTATCTTCAGTTTTTGATATTCGGCAAGCAGTTCATCGACCTTGTCTTTGCCGCTGACGTAACCAGTCGACAGTTTTTCCAGATTCTCGTCAATCCTAGAAATTTTTTCGTCTACCTCGGTCAGCTTTGCACTGGTGTCAACCTCTGATGAAGTAGACAGCAACAGGAGGGTGCGTCTGTTGGACTGCAAATCGTACCGTATTTCCTGTGAGATTTCTACATTGCTGAATGGCCCGTTATATAAATCACTGATATTATCTGCTAAACTTTTGATATTGGTCCCGGCAGTAATCATTGTAATGCTGTAAAGAGCAATGACTATAACAAAGGCTGCCATTAATTTTTTTCCAATCTTCAGGTTGTTTATCCAATCTTTCATCTAAGGGTTCCTCTCATTCTTTTTACTAAGCCATGTGATAATCGATCACTTTAGAAAACTCTTCTTTTTTAAATGGTTTTACAATAAAGTCTATGGCACCTGCTTCTAATGCTTTCTGTATCATCATCTCTTGTCCGATTGCCGAACACATGATGACTTTCAAGTCAGGATTTTCTTTGTGAATTTCCTCCAGCACCTCTATGCCCGACTTTCCCGGCATGGTGATATCCAATAGGACGAGATCCAGCTGATTTTCTCTGAACAGAGCCAGGGCTTCTTCGCCGTCCTGAGCTTCAACGATATTCTCGTACCCCATCTCTTTTAGCGTTTTACGAATGACGCTTCGCATAAACATCGCGTCATCTACGATCATAATATTCTTGTCCATATGCGCTCCTAATTTTCAAACCTTTTGATATACTGCCGGAAAGACCGGCTCTAACTTTGTATCCTCTCTGGAGAGAAGCTCTGCATGACCCAGTATCAGATAACCGCCCAGGTTCAGGCATCTTTCGAATCTTTTGATCAGCCGTTCCTTCGCTTCTCGGTCAAAATAAATCATCACGTTGCGGCAAAAGATCAAATCGTATTTTACAGCGCCCTCGGGCTGCATCAGGTTTTCTTTGCGGAAACTGATCCAGCTGCGTATATTGCGGTCGATTTGAAAACGCTTTTCTCCAATCTCTTTGCAGTATTTCTCTCGCCATCGCTTGGGTATTCGTTCAAATTCCCGAATGGGATAAATTCCTTCCTCTGCCTTGCGGAGAACAGTCCCTGAAATATCAGTCGCTTTGATACTGATTCTGGGCAGCGGGCCGCTTCTTTTCTCCAGGTAATCTGCGATTGCCATAGCCAGCGTATAGCACTCTTCTCCGCTAGAACAACCTGCACACCAGATGTTACAAAGGTCAAGGCAAAGCCTGTCAAAAATATCCGGCAGGATCTTTTCCTGAAGCAGGTCAAAATGAATGGATTCCCTGAGGAAATAGGTGTAGTTCGTCGTCAGACAATCCACCATTTCCACTGCCGCCTGTCCGCTTTTGTCTTTCCTTACCAGATCCATATATTCCTTAAAAGATTTTACATCGTGATTTTTCAAAGGCTTCGCAAGCCTGCATTCAATCAATACTTTTTTCTTACTAAGATCGATTCCAAAGCATTCCCGCATATATTTCACGATTTCCAAATATTCATTTTCACTCAGTCTAATCACACTTTATCACCCACATTCCAGGCACAATCCCCCTCGCTTCTTCACCTAATTCTTCCGTTTCGTCCAGAACCTCCTCTACCATGATGCCGTGCAGGACACTGGGCTCATAGGCCAGCAAGACAGCGATACGGCCTGAACTGATTACCTCTGTCTGGTGAAAAATCACAGCCTTATCCCGGTAAAAGGATATCCCTCTGATATTTTCGTTCGTCTCTGGTATTTCGCTGATCAGAGGGTCCGAGACCATCGTAATGATTTTTTCTCTTTCGAATGCGTAAACTTCGCTGCCGTTCCTAGCTGTCTGCCATTTCATTTTGAGCCTCCATTTTCGCTATTTGTGTATATAAAAAAGAAGGCTCCAAAAGAAAGGCGGCATCAAAATCATACGTCTCTGTCCAATTCTGAATTACGGCTTTCAGGTAGCGATTTCGTTCGTTCAAAACCGATTCCTCAAGTCCGGTAAAGCGGTATTTGTCCAGGCGCTCAATGCCCAACACCTCTCCTGCCGCAAGGCAGAGTTCTTTTCCATCTAATTCGAGAACGACATGGTACTTCTCTATTAATCCGTCTTTTTGAAGTCTTCTTGAAAAACTGAATTCTTCCGTTATTGTCTGTTCTGGCGTTCTTTCACGCACTTGTTTTATGCAACACAGAGGGAGAAGAAAATGAAACCCTCCCCCTGAAAATAGCAAGTATAAATCGTCTAAGTAGTCTTCCATGCTAATTCCTTTATTTTTAAAATATCGCTACTTTAATCATACATTATTTTACAAAGGATTACAAGGAAGAGATTATTTTAGTTTACCCATTTTTTCGGCCCAGAAGCCCCACATCTCAGTCAGCAGCTTTCTTGCAGCGAACATGGAGGTCAGGGACGGATCGAGGGCTGGTGCCACCTCCACGATATCAAAGCCGATGATATTGAGGCTGCGGAACAATGTCTCCAGTAAAGTCAGACACATTCTCGGCGTCAGTCCCCCGAACTGCGGTGTTCCGGTTCCTGCCGCATACCCCGGATCCAAGGCATCGATATCAAAGGTCAGGTAGACCTTGTCAAATTTGCTCATGGCCGCAACACAGTCTGCTGCTACGAATTCGATGCTGTCTCGGAAACAGTCATAGGCCGTCTTCACCTGGATGTTGTTTTTTGATTTGAATGCATATTCATCAGGTTCAATGGAGCGGATTCCAATAAAGTAGAGATTTTCCGTTCCGCCGATATTGCTCATTTCCAGGGCTCTACGCTCTGTAGAACCGTGAGATAACTGGTCGCCATAAAGAGCATCGCAGAGATCAAAATGGGCGTCGATATGTATGATGCCGAAGTCCTCCTTCAGGGCTTTGTTCACACCACGTTCCACAGGAATTGTGACGGAATGGTCTCCTCCGATCATGGAAAACCTGATGCCGCTGCGCACCAGCTCTGCTACATAGTCCTCAATTTCCGCAAACATCTCATCTCTGTCCGCATCGCAGAAATTACCTGCATCGAGAACCTTCAGATCTTCCATAGACTGCAGTCGCTCTGTGTACGGTGTCGATGTGAAGGCATTCTGACGCAGACAGTCTGGACCTTCCGCCGCACCGCCTCTGTAGCTGACGCCTTTGTCATAAGGAATTCCAAACACGACGACATCCACATCTTCTTCCTTCAGCTCTGGCTGATTCAAATTACACCATGCCTCCTTGTCGAGGGCAAATTGATCTTTCTTTAACATACATACCTCCCATATTGTGTCAGGCCGCCGACTGCCGGCACGCCTGCTTTTTTAATTTATACGATTATACAAGCTTTATCGCGTTATTCTATATTGAAAAAGTGTTTCGCGTTCTCGCAGGTGATACGTGACGTCTCTTCGTAGGAAATGCCTTTGATCTCTGCCACCTTGCGCGCCGTATACTCCACATAAGGCGCTTTGTTCGGCCTGCCGCGGAAGGGTTCCGGTGTCAGATAAGGTGCATCCGTCTCTACCAGAAGAAATTCGATAGGAATCTCCTCTACCACCTGGCAAGTCTTTCTGTTGTTTTTGAAGGTCACCGGCCCGCAGATGGAAAGGGTTGCCCCCAGCTTCACATACTGTTTCGCCAGCTCTTTGCTGCTGGAAAAACAGTGAAGCAGAACCCTGCTGTCCGCAAGCAATGCGCCGTCGGGTCCTTTGCGCTTAGGGAACCAGTTCTGTCTTTCTGCAGAAAAAGCCCCCTCCTCCTTGAGAATGTCCATGGTATCCTGGTCTGCTTCTCTGGTGTGAATGACGATGGGCATCTTCAATTCGTTGGCAAGCTGAATCTGCCTGCGGAACCAGTAGCGCTGCACATCACGTTCCGAGTGGTCGTAATAGTAGTCGAGGCCGATCTCCCCGATGGCCTGCACCTTGTCCTTCTTTGCCAGCCCTCTGATCAGTTCCAGCGTCATATCGTCCAGATTCTTGGCATCGTGAGGATGAAAGCCGACCACGGCATAACACCACGGGTTTTCGGCGGCATCTTTGACCGCCTGCACAGACGAAGCCAAATCGAATCCGATATCCATGGCATAGGAGACATCGGATGCAGCGATTTCAGCAATCAGCGCCGCCCGCTGTTCATCGGTATAATTCTCGTTGTTGATATGAGTATGAGAGTCAAATAGCATGTTTTTCTCCTTTTGAAAACAGGGCCTGCAATCATCTCAGGCCCTGCAAATTCACTGTATTTTAGTCAACCACGACGCCGTCTTCGGCCACAGTGGTCACAATCTCGCACCGGTCTCCGTTCTCCGCGAACATGATCATGCCCTTGGATTCCAGTCCCCTCAGCTTCCTCGGCTTCAGGTTGGCTACGATCAGAACCTTCTTGCCGACCATTTCTTCCGGCTTGAAGTCTTCTGCAACGCCAGAGATGATCTGCCGTCTTTCGGTGCCCATCTTTACCTGGAATACCAGCAGTTTGTCAGCCTTTGGATGCTTTTCTGCCTTTTCGATGAGACCGACTCTGAAATCGATCTTGTCAAAGTCCTCATACTCAATTGCCGGTTTCAGTTCCAGCGGAATATTCTCTTCCTCCGGCTCCTGGCCTTCCTTCTGCATGGCGTCAAGCTCCTCCAGCTCTTTCTCGATATCCAGTCTCGGGAAGATGGCTTCGCCCTTCTTCACCTGTTCCTGATACATCATGTCGAATTCAAATGCGTCTTCCCAGACCACATCCGCGTACCAGAGGCCCATCTGTTTTCTGATCTTGTCCGATGTGGTATGCATGAATGGATGAATCAGAATCGAGATGATTCGCAGGGACTCTGCCAGGTTGTGGAGGCAGGTATCCAGATCAGCCTTCTTCGCCTCGTCCTTGGCAAGAATCCAAGGCGCTTTTTCGTCGATATATTTATTTGCTCTTCTGACCACGATCCAGATTTCTTCCAGTGCCATGTTAAATGCGAATTTGTCCATCTGCGCTTCTACTTTTGCCGCCGCACCAGTAGCGATAGCCTTAAGGTCTTTGTCGAATTCGTCTTCGCCGTGGGATTCCGGCACAATACCTCCACAGTATTTCTCAATCATGGAAGTGGTTCTAGACACCAGGTTTCCCAGGTCGTTAGCCAGATCGTAGTTCATTCTCTTCAGCATGACTTCGTTGGTGAATACGCCGTCCTGTCCAAAGGTGTACTCTCTGAGCAGGAAGTATTTGAGGGCGTCGATGCCGTATCTGTCGATGAGCTTGACAGGATCCACCACGTTGCCCTTTGATTTGCTCATTTTGCCGCCTTCCAGAAGCAGCCAGCCGTGTCCCAGCACATGCTTTGGAATTGGAATATCCAGGGACATCAGCATTGCCGGCCAGATGATGGAATGAAATCTGACGATTTCCTTGCCCACCAAGTGGACATTTGCCGGCCAGTATTTTTCGAAAAGCTCCGGATCGTCAGGATACCCCAGCGCCGTGATGTAGTTGGTCAATGCGTCAAGCCATACATAGATGACGTGTTTCTCGTCGATTGGCACCGGGATTCCCCAGTCGAAAGTGGACCTGGAGATACAGAGGTCGTCGAGTCCCTGTCTGATGAAGCCCAGCATCTCGTTCCTTCTCGTCTCCGGTTCCAGGAAGTGAGTGTTCTCCAAAAGATCGATCAGTTTGTCCTGATATTTGGAGAGTTTGAAGAAATAGGCTTCTTCTTTTGCCTTCTGCACCGGCCTGCCGCAGTCCGGGCAGCAGCCGTCCACCAGCTGGCTCTCCGTCCAGAAAGATTCGCAAGGGGTGCAGTACATCCCTTCGTATTCGCCCTTGTAGATATCGCCTTTTTCGTACATTTTATTGAATATGGCCTGTACTCGCTCTACGTGCCTGTCCTCTGTAGTTCTGATGAAATCATCGTAGGAGATTTCCATGGTCTTCCACAGATCTTTGATGCCGGAAACGACACCATCCACGTATTCCTGCGGGCTTACGCCTTTTTCTTCCGCTATGGTCTGGATTTTCTGTCCATGTTCGTCTGTACCGGTCAGAAATCTTACGTCATAGCCTGAGAGTCTTTTGAATCTGGCCATGGCATCCGCCATGACGGTACAGTAGGTATGTCCTATATGAAGGTTGGAACTCGGATAATAGATCGGGGTGGTAATGTAATAAGTACCCTTTTTCTCTGTCATTTTTCAAATCATTCCTTTCGTCTCCTGCGCCGAATGGGGCGAGGTAGTTTCTATCTTTTAGGATACCACATTTTACAAGGGTTAGTCAACGTTTGGCGGTGCTTGTACAGCATTTTCCTCTTTTTCTATCAGAAGATCAGATAATAACCGGCTCAGGACATCTATATCCACCGGTTTGCTGACATGGGCGTTCATTCCAGCTGACAGCGCCGCCGAAATATCGTCGCTGAAGGCGTTGGCTGTGATCGCAATAATGGGCACTGTCTGCGCATCATCGTGTTCAGAGTTGCGAATCGCCTTTGCCGCCTCATGACCATCCATGACCGGCATCTGCACGTCCATCAAAATTGCATCAAAATGCCCCGGCTCGGATGCCCGGAACAGATCAAGCGCCTGCTTCCCGTTCTCTGCACAGCTGGTCTCCACACCCTTCATCTGCAGCAATGTCGTCAGCACCTCCTGGTTCAGAGCATTATCCTCCGCCACCAAAACGCGTCTTCCCTCGAGCGACGCTTCCTCTGTTGCCGCCACTCTCTTTCCTGTATCTTTTTTCAGCGCCGTTTTAATCGTTGCGAGTACCGATGACTTGTACAGCGGCTTTGGCAGGAACGCATTGACGCCAGCTTCTCTAGCTTCTTCTTCGATTTCCGAATAATCATACGCGGAGATCATCACGATGGGCAGACCCCAGCCTACATTATTGCGGATGCATTTTGTAATCTCAATGCCGTCCATATCGGGAATTTTCCAGTCGATCAGGCAGAAGTCGTAATCCTCGCCGTTGCGGTGTGCCAGGGTGACATCGCGTACAGCCTCTTCCCCCGTCAGCACCCATTCCGCCTGGATCTTGATCTTGTTCAGCAGCGCCGTCGTCTGTTCACATACTTCCTGCTCGTCATCTACGATCAAAGCGTGCAGTCCCTGGTCAGCAAAATCCGGCTCTTCTTCCGTCTCGACGCTGTGTTGGAAAGGCAGCTCCACGATGCAGCTGGTTCCAACGCCCGCTTCGCTTTCGATCATGATCTTGCCGTCCATCAGCTCCACCAGGTTCTTTGTGATGGACATGCCCAGGCCGGTGCCTCCAAAACGTCCCGAAATAGAGGAGTTTGCCTGCTCAAATGGTTTGAAGATGCGTTCGATTTCCTCTTCTGTCATCCCGATTCCCGTATCGGAAAGGACAAAGCGAATCACGTCTGTATTTCCCCTGGTCACGATGCGGGATACCCGGAGGGTGATCTTCCCCCCTTTTGCCGTGAACTTGACGGCGTTGGAGCTGAGATTCAGAAGGATCTGATTGAGCCGCAGAGGATCACCGATGTACTGCATCTGTTCCCCAAAGTCTTCCATAGTTTCGGAGAAATCGATTCCCTTGGCCTTTGCCTGGGGGTAGACTGTGGAAACAAAGGTGTTCACCGCTTCGAACAGGTCAAAGGTTTCGTTGTGAAGCATCATTTTTTTGCTCTCAATCTTGGACATATCCAATATATCGTTAATCAGCAATAAAAGATGCTTTGATGAGAAGTTGATCTTTGTCAGACAATCCGCGACTCTCGCCGGGTCGTCGATAGACGCTGCTGCAATGGCCGACATGCCGATCACCGCGTTGAGCGGCGTGCGGATTTCGTGACTCATGCGGGACAGGAAATCGCTCTTTGCCATGTTCGCCTTCTCAGCCCCCAGCAGAGCATCCTGCAGGACCTGTTTCGATTTGACCTCCGCTGTACAATCTGAGAAAAAGCAGATCAGTGACGGCCGCTTCAGATCCTCTGCGCGATATACGCTCACCGTAATCCATCGCTTTTCGCCATCAGGCCGTGTAAATTCGAGAGTTTTGATATACGGTGACTTGAAGTCCGGCTTTGAGACAGTTTTTCGAATCGCCTGTACGTCCCCCTGCTTCATTCCCTGATAGGCATCCTCCATGGTTTCTACTTTTCTACCAAGAACTCGTTCTATATTCAGTGCGACATAATTCATTTCTTTTGTTTCGGCATCGCATATGATAAACGTATCGTCAATAATGGTCGAAAGGTTGTCGAACAGCGCGCTTCTGCGTGCCAGTTCACGCCTCTGCCTGTACATGATGTATTGTGTAAACAGCAGGACGCCGACCATCAGGAAAATCAATATGATAGAGCCCAATAACGTCTGGGCACGAAGGCTGCCTGCCTCCTCTCCGTATTGGACCTTCTTATCTTTCGCCACAGAAATGATGTGTGATATCCGTTTGTCTGCCAATTCGTAAAGTGAATATAGGTGCGCTCCCTGGTAGCGTTCTATCCCCTCGGTGGTAGAGGAATCCAGTGCGGCAAATTCTAGGCAGGCTTTCTGTTCGTTACGCAGTGCTGTCATTGTTTCTTCTAACTGCTCTATGTCTTTTGGATCTCCCAGATACTGCGCTTCCATTTCTCGTAAAGCTTTGTCTGCACGCTCAAATAGTTTTGGAATGGTCTCCCTGATCATCTGCAGATCTTTCTCCTCCCTATGAGAGGTTAGCCGCTCCATCCGAATTCTCATTTCCGTAACCTGGGTTTTCAAATCTCCCGCTGAAATGACCACCTCAAAAGGATGTTCTGATATGATCTCTGTCTTGCCAGAAAGCTTGTTGGAGCTGTCTATGGTCATGACCAGATAAGCAAGCATAAAAACAATCAACACCAATGTGCTGACTATGCTCAAACGCCAATCCTTGCGTTTTTCCCTTTCGTATGTATTGTTCCTCTGCTCTTTTTCTATCATTTCTATCCTCATTGTCTGTTGTAAACAAAATTATATTCCTCTGCAATATTGCCATCGGGGCACGATGAATTTATTATATCACTTCAATTATGTTTAAGCAATGAAGCGCTGCCCATTCTCGTAAATGTAACCCAGATATAACAAAGGGAAACTGCCACTTTCGGAAGTTTCCCTTTGTAAAAATCTTTTGTATTCAGTTATTTAGCAGTTCTGATCGCTTTGGTGGACCACTTGGTGTAAACTTTGACGCCGTCAATCGTTCTGACGCCTCTTACCTTGTAGTAGTATCTGGTTCCCTTCTTCAGAGCCTTGGTGTTCTTATAGCTCTTCTGTGTTCCACTCTTGGTGGTGTAGAAAGCCTTGGTTCCATATCCGCCGTTCTTCTTGGTTGAGCGGAATACCTGGAAGTAGTCAACCTTGAAGCCGTTGCTCTTCTTCCACTTGATTGTGATGGAGCCCTTCTTTGCAGAGGAGGAAGCCTTGATGGTCGTTGCCTTGACGCCGGCTTTGAGCCTGTCGTTCTTTGCCTTCTCCTGCTCTGCGATGACCTTGTCAGCCTCTTCCGCAGTCATGATGGCATAGGTTGAGAAGTGTCCTGTTGTGAATGTGTAGGTTCCGTCAGCATTCTTCTTTCCTTCCATCTTGACGTAGTTGCCGTCCTCGTCGATGTAGACGCATACGACTTCCTTGTCCTTGAGGGCTGCAGGAAGCGCCATGGTTACCTTCACGTTGCCGCCCTTGAAGTCGGTGACGTTGCCGCTGTCTGTTACGACCTTCAGCTCTATCTGTACCTGGGTGTCGTCTTCCTTGACTTTTTCTACGACGATGGAGACGGTACCTGTCGTTGCTTTTTCAGCAACTGCTTCCGCTGCCTTCTGGTCGAGGACGACTTCAGCTGCGTCGGTCTTGACGACCACGTCTGCGTCGGTCTTTTCCACGATGTCCTTGATGGTCTCCGCAGGTACCTTGACCTCTGCGGACTTGGCATCGCCCTTTGCGGTAGTCGCATCGATGATGACTTCTTCCGACTTGTTCTCAACAGCCTTGTCAACGATCTTGTCCGCTGTGGTCTTGTCTACCATTGCCTCGGCCTTGCCGTCAGTGGTTGTTGAAGTGTTGACGTCAGCTGTAGTAGTCTTGTCTACAGGATTGTTGGTTACGTTGTCAGATGGAGTCGGGCTTGGAGTTGGGACTGGGGTCGGAGTCGGCAAAGGCGTGATTGTGAAAACTCTCTTTGTATATTCGCTTTCTCCATTGCCAACTAGAATATCCTTATGTGTGACCTCTAAATTGCTTCCTGATGCAACGGCGACCTTTCCATAGTCACCAATCTTCGAATCGGATATCACACCATTCTCATCGCCAAAATTACATCCTGTATCTACAATCAATTTCGTCTCGGCTGTAACGTCAACGCCCTTGCTCACATCGATGCTTTGCTTCCAAGCACTTCCACTTATCTCTACGTTTTTTACGGTTGCAGTTGCACCGTTCACAGTTAAGCCCGATCCAAGGCTGTTTAACATTTTTACATCGTTAAAGCTGACGCTCAGAGGTGCGGTTTGACTATAAGCTTGAACGCCCTTAGCTAGGTTATTGCTGTCAAGGGTTACGTTCTTGATGTTTGCTCCACCTGTAATCAGCATCAGATGGTCACTCCATGTAGTACCAGCGGCACTAATTGTGTGATCTTGACCATCTATTGTGATAGGAGAATTAATTTCAAGTTTCTTCTCTAGAACAACATCCTTCACAATAATGATTGTAGCATCACTATCTGCATATCTTACTGCATCCTCTAATGTCAAATAATATTCGGCTCCGATTTTGGCTTCAGCATCTGCAGCAGGTTTATAGAGAACTTCTCCTGGTTTGTCAGAATTGAAAGTTCTTACCAATACGCCGTTTGCGTTAATTGTTCCTGCCGCTGCAAAATCCATCCAAGCCCTTATATCGTTGCCTGTAAAGGTCGTTCCCGTAGTTACGTTAAGTGTGCCTCCACCTTTAACTTCGATTCCGTTATAAACGTTGCCATTGAAGCTCATCTCCCCAGAAAGATTTACTGTAGAGCTGCTTACCTGCAGAGCTTCGCTTCCCCTACTAAGTTCAAGATTGTGCAAAGTAACCGCTGCATCCGCAGTGTCATACACTTTAATTGTATGTTTGTTTGTCTGCCATGTAAGATTTTCATTGCTATTTGGGCCGACTACTTTCAGATTTTGAATTGTTGCACCGGCTTTAACTAAGATGCCGCCACCATTATCAGTGGTCGTATCATCATGCGTTACTGTAATCGTATAATAGCCGCCATCAGCCTTTGCTCCATCTAAGGTTATCGCCTTATCAATTGTCAGCTGTGCAGTCAAAGCCACGTCACCTGTCAACTTGATTGTATCACCAGCGTTAGCACTTGAGATGGCATCTGATAAGTTACCTTCGCTGCCAACTTCCACAGTTTTCGATAAGTCAGCTGCAAAGGCCATCATAGGCATGTAGCACATGACCATGACCAGCGACATCAACAC
>URXI01000044.1 GCA_900551775.1 uncultured Eubacterium sp.
CCGCGGCTTCAAGCTGGAATAGTATTTGGTGCGCGCACTCGTGAGCCAGTGTGAAGCGCCTGCGGCGTGTACCGATTATGTTATCTGATAACACGGCGAGGCTCTTGTCCAACAGCACCTGATTGCGCTTGAGAGAGATAACTTTTGTAACGCCGCATGACCTGACAGTATACTTGGTTCCTTTGTATGCCGTCACACCAAGGACGCTGCCGTCATCAGAGAGACGGGCATACGCGACGCTCAGGCTCAGATAATCACTCGCAAGGCGCTCAATAGGAAAGCAGAACGACCCTTCGGCAGCTGCTGATGTGTATCTGTAGAAATCTTCTGACACCGCGACAGCGATGTGCTCAATATCTGCATACGAAAGAATCATGCTTTAGCCTCCACGAACCACCTGCTGCCTTCGCTGAACAGATACGTCTCCCGCCCGGAGATTTGCACTGTGTAGCGGATGCCGCCGCCGCTGACCTTGTTCGAGGATGCCCGGCACTTGTAGAGGACGCGCTCTATTCGGAACGAGCGGCCGTTGCTCCAGCGTATCGCACGGGGCTGTACAGCGCCCTCCTCATCTATGTCCACGTTAACAGAAACATATTCCTTGCGGCACTGGGCATCCACGTCAATACCTCCCTTAAACAGTGTGTTGACAACTCTGTATTTCCGGTGATAATATGTGAGCAAGAACAATATTTCTTATCACAGGCGAAAGTATAGCATAGAACATAGTTGCTTGTCAACGCCAAAATAAGAAACATATTTCTGGTTGAAGCAGAAAGGGGTGCCGCATGGCGTTTAAGGACAATCTGCGCTCGAGGCGCGAGGAACTTGGCATGACGCAGTTGGAGCTGGCGAAGGCCGCCGGTATAACCACGCGCACAATATATAATTACGAGTCCGGGGAGCGCCGCCCATCTAACATCGAAGTGGTTCAGCGCATCGCCAATGCGCTGGGCAGTACCACGGAGGAGCTTCTCAGCAACGGCGAGACGCTTGTAGTCGCGGCGCACGAGCGCGGCGGTGCAATGGCTGCGAGGGACATTAATGAGCTGGTGAGCGAGGTAACAGGCATGTTTGCGGGCGGCAAGCTCAGTGATGATGCTCTCGACGGAGCGATGCGCGCGCTCAATGAGGCGTACTGGATAGCCAAAGACAAGAACAAGAAGTACGGTCGGAAAAAGAAGAAGGACGTTGAGGAAGCATGACGGCGAAGCAGCTTACCGAGATTGGTGAGAGGCTTGTGAAGCGCTGCGGTACGCGCGACCCCTTTGAGATTGCGAGGCAGTTGGGTGCAGAAGTGCTGTTCTGTCCAGACTTCGGCAGCATGAAGGGGATGTACCGCGTCGTGAAGCGCAACAGGTTCATCTTCCTCAACCGCGACCTGACGCCGCAGATGCAGCGCATAGTCTGCGCGCACGAGCTTGGCCATGACCAGCTCCATCGCCGTCTGGCTGCGAACAGCGCGCTGCAGGAGTTCATGCTCTACGATATGACGGCGAAGCCAGAGTATGAGGCCAACATCGTTGCCGCCGAGATACTGCTCGACACGGATGAAGTACTTGACTATGTGTATAACTACGGCTATACGTCAGAACAGATCGCGCGCGCAATGGACACGGACATAAACCTGGTCGCACTCAAGGTGGCGCACCTGGCCGAAACCAACCGCGGCCTTCACCCAGCCGAACACCGTTCAGATTTCTTAAAGTGAGAGAGGAGTTGACCGAGCCGTGGAGCGTACCTATATAGCCATCGACCTCAAGAGCTTTTACGCCTCGGTCGAGTGCAGAGAGCGAGGGCTTGATCCGCTGGACACGAACCTAGTTGTGGCAGACGAGAGCCGCACGGACAAGACTATATGCCTAGCCGTTACGCCGAGCCTCAAGAGCTACGGGATAGGCGGCCGCTGCCGCCTGTTTGAGGTCAAGCAGCGCGTGCGTGAGGCAAATGTGGGCCGCCGCCACGACGCGCCCGGGCACTGCCTAACCGGCAAGTCGCATTCCTTCGCGGAGCTTCAGCGGGACCCAAGCCTCGCCGTGGACATCCTTATAGCGCCTCCGCGCATGGCATACTACATGGAGTACAGCACGCGGATCTACCAGGTGTACATGAAATACGTCTCGCCGGAGGACATCATAGTATACTCAATAGACGAGGTGTTCATGGATGTGACGCGCTACCTCAAAACCTACGGCCTGACGCCGCGCGAGCTGGCGATGAAGATGATCCTCGACGTGCTAAATACGACTGGCATTACGGCGACGGCAGGCATAGGTACGAACCTGTACCTTTACTCGATCGCAAGATCGCGATGGACATAGTCGCAAAGCACATACCCGCAGATAAAAACGGCGTGCGCATAGCTGAGCTGAATGAACGCAGCTACCGCGAAAAGCTGTGGAGCCACACACCGCTCACGGATTTCTGGCGCGTGGGAAGAGGCTACGCCAAGAAACTTGAGGAGCACGGTATGTTCACAATGGGCGACGTCGCGCGGCGCTCGCTCACGGACGAGGAATTTTTCTTCAAGCTCTTCGGGAAGAATGCCGAGCTGCTGATTGACCACGCCTGGGGCTATGAGCCGTGTACGATCGAGGCCGTGAAGGCGTACAGGCCCGCGAGCAACAGCCTGGGCTCCGGGCAGGTGCTGCATGAACCGTACACGGCGGAGAAGGCGCGGCTTGTGCTGCGGGAGATGGCGGATGCGCTTTCAATGGACCTGTTTGCAAAGAAGCTGCTCACCGACCAGCTCGTGGTCACCATCGGATATGACGTGGAGAACATCAAGGACGCAAAGCGCCGTGCGCAGTATAAGGGCGAGGTCGTCCGTGACGGATACGGGCGTTTGAAGCCCAAACATTCGCACGGGACGGCCAATTTGCCGCGCTATACGTCCTCGACGAAGCAGATAATGGACGCGGCGGCTGAGCTCTTTGACCGCGTGGTGGATGAAAAATTGCTGATACGACGCCTGAATATAACGGCTTGCCATGTGATACCGGAGGCTGATGCGCCGAGTGAGGAAACGCCCGAGCAGCTTGATCTCTTCACGGATTATGCTGAGCTCGAGGCCGAGCGCGAACGAGAAAACGCCGCGCTGGAGCGCGAGAAGCGCAAGCAGGCGGCGCTGTTGAAGATAAAGCAGAAGTACGGGAAGAACGCTGTTCTGCGCGGCATGAACTACGAGGAGGGCGCGACCATGCGTGACAGGAACGGGCAGATAGGAGGGCACAAGGCGTGAGCGAATATGACGATATAATAGATCTACCGCGCCCGAGATCTGTGCATGAGCCGATGCCGATGAGCGACCGGGCGGCGCAGTTTTCGCCATTCGCGGCACTCACGGGGTATGACGCCGCCATAGATGAGACGGCGAGGCTGACAGATGAGCGCATAGAGCTGAGCACCGACGAGCGCGCGGAGCTCGATTATAAGCAGCAGTACATTTCAACGCTGGATAACCCAACGGTCACTGTGACCTATTTCGTGCCCGATGCACGCAAAGCCGGCGGAGCGTACGTGACGCATACAGGCGTCCTCAAGCGCATCGACGAGGTGGAACGCACGATGGTGTTTGAGGATGGTGTGAGCGTGGTCCTGGACGATGTGCTGGTGGTGGATTTGTTTTGTGCTGCTGGCAAAGCATAATAAATATTCCTCTTTTTTCTTGTATCTTTTTGTCAGCTCTGATATAATCATAATGAATCATAATCATAATAAGGTTGATTATATAAATGCCGTGGCAGATATAGGTAATATTGGTGCTCTGTCAGTTGGCGGGGCACTTTTTGTTTTACCATTTTACCAGCTATATTCAGACTGCATATTGCAAAATGATAAGCTGAGTGTTAAGCGGTTTACGTCAGCGCCTGTTCTTAAATAAGATGAATAAACTTAAGAAATGGCAAAGTATTCTATTGTAATTTGCAATGATTTTTACTTACTTGATTGAAATTACTCATATTTCATCTATCTGCCTGGCAAAAAATTCCTTGGCGCTGATATAAACGAGGTGATGACTATGGTAAAATATCTTGATTTATTTGCAGGAGCTGGAGGACTGTCCGAGGGATTTATACGGGCGGGATATGAACCAGTTGCCCACGTGGAAATGGATGTTGCTGCGTGTTACACATTGAAAACGCGGGCGGCATATCATTGGTTAAGAAATGAAAAAAACATTATGCCATATACTGATTACTTAAAAGGCAAAATGTCCCGTATAGACTTTTATAATCTGATTCCTGAAGAGATATTGGAGTCTGTTCTGAACTATGAGATTTCTGAAGAGACGCTACCAAGTATTTTTAAGGACATAGACGCTCTTCTTGGAGATGAAAAACTTGATTTAATTGTGGGAGGGCCACCGTGTCAGGCATATTCCATTGCCGGGCGGGCTCGCTCTGAAACAAATATGGTTGGAGACAAAAGAAATTATTTGTACAAACTTTATGCAGAATTCCTGAAAAAGTATCAGCCAAAATACTTTGTATTTGAAAATGTTTTAGGCCTTCTGTCAGCCAAAGACGAAGACGGCACCTTACATTTCGACAATATGCGTTCATTGTTTAAACAATGCGGTTATACGACAGATTTTCGAGTACTGAATGCGTCAGAATATGGTGTGCTCCAAAACAGGAAAAGAATTATTCTGATTGGCCGCCGCGGTGAAAACACAGATTTTTATCCTCAAATACCTGTTGTTAAGTGCAATTGCAAAGTTGGAGAATTATTCTGCGATCTTCCCGAAATTAAAGCTGGGGAAGGTGTTATTGCACCTGTGGAAACAGCCCACTATGAAGGAAAGTACCTGTTTTGTTCTAGAATAAAAGAATATGATAAAGAGCCCGTTACGTATCATCAGGCACGGCCTAACACTGAACAGGACTTGGAGATATACAGGATCGTTGTGGAAACTTGGAACAAGAATAAGATGAGGGTAGCTTATACGGATCTTCCTGAACGCTTGCGTACCCACCGTAATACGAAAAGTTTTCTTGACAGATTTAAGGTCGTGGCCGGAGACCTTAACTGTTCACAGACTGTTGTTGCACATATTTCTCGTGATGGTCATTATTTTATCCACCCTGATATAAGGCAGAACAGGTCTCTTACGCCAAGGGAAGCAGCTAGAATCCAAACTTTCCCTGATAATTACTATTTTGAATCTGCGTCAGGCAGACCATCACGGACACTTGCCTATAAACAGATAGGTAATGCAGTTCCTGTTTGCTTGGCTTACAGTGTCGCAGCCGCACTATTGGCTAGTTTTACTGAAGGAGAAACATATGCCGAAAAATAAAACTCTTGATGGATTCTACAGGTCTTTCAGAGAAGAAGTGCTGTGTGCATGCGACAGGGAAACCAGCGGATGGACATCTGAAGATTTTTTCACCAATGTAATGCTTGAATATCTCGAAGAGGCGGGCGAAGTCACAGACCCTGTAATTTGCCCTTTCCGAGGATATGGACTTCAGCTGAATGCATATGCAGTTTCCGGAGATTATGAATCAGTTGATATATTTGTCAGCATTTACTCTGATGCCGAGCAACCACGGTCGGTGTCTCAGACGGATGTGGACGCAGCCATAAAGCGTGCAATCCAGCTATACCACAAAGCCACTAACGACTTGTACACAGCCTTTCAGAAAGATAATGACACATACGAATTTGCCATAACTCTTTACCAAAATAAGGGCAGCATAAAACGTGTGAGGATTTTTGCACTTACAAATGGCTTGGTCAAGTCGATTGCATTAAAGAACATTACCATTGGATGTGCTGAAGTTTCTTTCTACCTGTGGGACATTGACCGCTTGTATCGCTGCGTTACATCCGGCAAAATGCGCGAGACCATAGAAATAGATTTCGAAGAGAAATTCCATATGTCTATACCGTGCATTGAAAACAATGTAAGCGATAAATACAGTGTTTATTTAGCAATAATTAACGGCAATCTGCTTGCAGATCTTTACGATGAATTTCGGGATCGCTTGTTGGAGAAGAATGTACGGTCCTTTTTACAAGTGAAAGGCAACGTTAATAAAGGTATCCGTGACACACTTCGTGAAGAACCGGATATGTTTCTGGCTTATAACAATGGTATTTCTGTCACTGCAGAAAGCGTGGAAATTATTCGTGATGAAAACGGGAAGCCGTCTATTAAGCGTATTCGTGATATGCAGATTGTTAATGGAGGCCAGACCACTGCATCTATCTTTAACGCACGGAATGATCGAAAAATACCAGTAGATCTATCTCAGGTTTTCGTCCAAATGAAGATATCAGTTATACATTCTGAAGCGGATATGGATGAGATCGTTCCCAGAATTTCAACCTATGCCAATACTCAAAACAAAATTCAGATTGCAGACCTCTCGGCCAATGACCCGTTTCACAGGCGCATTGAAGAACTGTCTCGCACTATCTGGGCACCTTCTCAGGGCGGCATGAAGCCAAAAAACTGGTTTTACGAACGTGCACGCGGTCAGTATGCGGATATGCTCACACGTGAATCTACCACGAAACGAAAAAAAGAATACAAAGAAAACCATCCCTTGTTTACAAAGACTGACTTGGCCAAGTATGAAAACACCTGGGATCAGCTCCCGTGGCAAGTCAGCGAAGGAGCGCAAAAAAACTTTCACAAATTCATGCTCCGATTAAATGAGCGAAAAGGATTTGTTCCGGACGAAATTTATTACCACCACCTCATTGCTAAAGCCATTCTTTTTCGTCAGGCAGAAAAGCTTGTTCAAAAACAGCAATATGGTGGATACCGGGCCAATATTGTTACATACACTCTGGCTTTTCTGTCTTTCAAGACAGCTCAGCGCATTGATTTGGACCGCATATGGAAAGAGCAGTCATTAACTCCAGCCCTTGAGAACGAAATTGTTTTAATCTCTAGGTTTATTCAGAAGCTGATTGTAAATCCTCCTGGAGGGGCCAACATAGGAGAATGGTGCAAAAAGGAAAAATGCTGGCAAACAATACGTGAGCATGAATTTATTCTCAGCGATGAGTTACAGTCGGAACTCTTATCGGTGTCAAGGCCTGCTGTCGTCCATCAACCAGCGACCGGAAGCATTGATTCTCTCACGGAAGATGAACTTGCACTTATTGACGAAGCTGCGTCTATCCCCGCAGAGACATGGTTTGCTCTGTCGCGGTGGGCGAAAGAGACAAAAAACTTTCAGCCGTGGCAGCGTAGCTTGTTGTTTTCGGTTGGTGCTCTGGTCGGACGCGGACAAAAGCCCAGCATAAAGCAAGCAACACATGCGGTGAAAGCATATAAGGATGCACTTGAAAAGGGTTTCATTACTTGATAGTTAAGTGGGGGGGAGACCGTGCTGGAGTGGAGTGACTATGTATCTCAGTTGCTTGCGCAGAAATGCAGCTTCGACGGGATTAGTCTGTCCCTTGAAAGGGACACTCATACTGTAGGTGTTCCGCCAATTATCAAGGCCAGTGTTTTAATGCTCGACAAAATGATTGAGAATCAGGGAAAGTTCAACATTATTGTTTTTCCCGAACGCATTCAATCGGTTTTTATTTTTACGCTGATCAAACTGCTGCACAATATAGCAGAAGGCAAGATTGAGCGTGCCTATGACCCAGAGGCATTTAAACCTGGCGAAAAACTAAAACTCGGAAATACTGTAGTTGAATTTGTCGGCATTGAAGATAACAACAGCGAACAAAGAATGAAAATTAAGGTTGCCGATAAGGGTACTCCTCTTATCATCAACGCTCCTATCGAGCACTTTCCTTTTTTTCAACGAACTAATACGCAAAGACGCTTAAGCACATACGCTCAATATGTTGAAGAAAAGAAAAAGTTGGAGGAAATTTCTGCTTATCTTTCAACAGACGAAAAGTTCCTTAAGCTGCTAGCTGATTACCGGACACACATGGATAGCTCCATAGTGGACATGACTTCAGTGATCAATGCCAAAGAAATGTTTTATGACTGCAAATTATGTGGCCGGCCATTAAAAGATATTCTTCTGGCAGGCCATGCAGATTATGAAGGGAATATAAAAAACATAGGTGCCGGTCAGCTTGGAGGAATTCCAGCCATTATTTTTGCGTCAGACATGTATGCTATATCAGCTCTTGCGGGGGAAGGGCATCCCATACAATCAATTATTATTGACGGTTCAAATGCCAACGCACTGGTGAGCCAGATGGATGCACTTGATGAACTTATGCGTTTAGACGTTCCAATTACGTGCGTAACTGATATTGTTAACTCCTTTGCCTTGCAGCCATTTCTTGACAGGGAGTTCAACCTTTGGAGATGGGATAAATCCAGCATTACAAATGATCTTTACAATGTGAACGCTCTGAGTTCTGACCTGAAAATTAAGCACTGTGCGATGCGGAAAATCGAATATCTTATGGTGGATGGCAAAGAAATCAACACTGCCATCAAAAACCTTTACCGCCACAGGCCAGAGACGCAGGGAACGTCAGCCCAAATTATCAAGTTATTTGACAAACTGATTTCCCTTGCGTTCATTGCCCTTCGCGAGACAGTACCGTTTACTGATGCCCGGCTTTCTCAGCCGAGACTTGTTCTGGATGAGTGCGAAAAACTTCTTTCCGGTGAAAAGAATTATTTGCTACCGGGAATCTATGCTGACTATGTTGCTGTCATAGATAGTTTGAAAAATGTATTCACGATGGGATATAAGCTTCCAAAACAAGAGGCTCTGGCAAATACACTGCAAATAGGGAAATTTAAAAATATCTGTATTGTTGTGCCTGAACGTTCTGAAAAAAAGCACGTACAGGACTATTGGCAGATGTGGTGTCGCAGGCAGCGGCTCGCTACGCAAGTTTACGTTCTTTATCCGGCTGAATATTATCCGGCTCAGGCAACACAGTTTTCTGCGACAGTTGTTGTTGGTTGGCTGAAACGCGCTATAATGCGAAAAATCCTTTATGGATTCAACACCCAAATGTACACAGTTCTGCTGTATGACTACGAAAAGCGCTGGAAGAACTACGACACAACAAGATGGAACGCAGTTCTGGATGGTACTTACAATCGGCAAACTGTAGAAAAATCTTTTTCCTCGGGCATGATTCATGTGTCTGCTAGCCGATTTACACCAGTGCAACCAGCTCCGGAGGATACTCCAAAGACAGACGAGTTTGCTGAAATTGAAATGGTCCTCAGGGAGAATAAATATAGCCAATATGTTGCCAACGGTGGACAAAATCCTGCTGATGAAACAACAGAGGCGATTCCAGTAAACTATGTAGGCGGATATCTGGCGTTTTATCGTGCAGGGCATAAGGTTATATCTGCGACCGATATTATTATGAACGATTCGGATAGAATAGATTCTGTATTGCCAGACCAATTGAAAATGGGAGATTTTGTTGTTGTACGTGAAGCTGACAAAGACCTCATTCGCGAAATGGCTGATGTGATCTTAACACGTTCCGGGAAAACAGGAATAAGGGAAATGGCGGGGAAATGGAAGGAAGCTCTGAAAATTGAAACCCTGTTCTGCTCTGACGAAGAGATTTTTCAGCATTTGAAGGATGCAGGCTGTTCCAAAGGTTATCAGTCAGTGCATGGATGGATACATGACGAGGATGTTATTGCCCCGCAGAGCAAACAGGATCTTGAATATATAGCAGAGGCAACCGACAGCAGCGTTCTGAAGGAACTGTTGGACCAGGTGTACGATGCAGCTCAGACAGTCCGTAGTGCCCATGTTCTGGCGGGCAAGGTGTTGTCAAAACAACTGAGAAGCAGGATCGTCGAAGCTTTGAAGGAATACGGTGATATCGATCCGTTCAATATCTGGGAGCCAATAGAAATGCAGGTTGATGGGATCGGAACGGTTCGCATTCTGAAGATAATTGATATCGGAGCCCCTGTAACGGTTGACATTGCAGATACCAACCGCCTTTTTGATGAGGAGCAAGGAGTTTCGTTATGTCTATGATGATACCATCTGTTCTTTCTCCGGAGGTAAAGTCCAATGCAGAGCGAAGAATATTTGAGTGGTTTCGAAATGCACCCGGAACAGACAAGTGGATAGTTCTTCATTCGCTTGGAATTACGACACACAATAAGGTCATATATGGTGAAACAGACTTTCTTGTTCTTGCCCCTGGCCTCGGTATTTTTGCCCTTGAAGTAAAAGGGGGCAGGGTCAGCCGGGAAAATGGAATATGGTGTTTTACAGACAGATATGATAAGACAAGCTGTAAAGCCCGTGGGCCATTTGATCAGGCCAGGGATGGTATTTTCAGTATTGTAGATTCGATAAAAAGCCGACTTGATATTGCCCATTTGCACATCGGCAAAGTGCTTTTTGGCTACGGCGTCATGTTCCCGGATATTGAGTTTACTTGTACTGGAATTGACGAGGAACAATGGCAGGTGTTTGACACACGCGACGGTAATATGGTAGCTCAGTTTATTAAGCGGCTTTCGGACGGTGTCAAGGCTAAATGGGAATCACATTATGGTGCCCTTGACAGTTCCAAGCTTCCGGATTTATCCGATATAAAATACATAGCAACATTGCTTCGAGGCGATTTTGACTATGTAGTCCCATTAGGCATACAGTTTCAGAATTCAAACGATGCCATTGTTGCGCTGACCAAAGAGCAATACCGGTGCCTTGATCAACTCGATGACAACCCAAGGTGCCTCATTCAAGGCCCGGCAGGTACAGGAAAAACTCTCCTTGCAATCGAAGAAGTTAAAAAATCTGTTGCTTCGGGAGAAAAGGTAGCATTCTTCTGCTTCAATACAAACCTTGCAAATTGGCTGAGCAGTTACTTTGAGACTGTCCCGGAAAATGTGCGCCCTGAATATGTCGGGACATTTCATAAGTATATGACACGTGTGGCAATGGGCGCGGGCATGCTCCCATCGTATCCACATGACACAAATATGGTCCAACAATATTATAAGGAAGTCCTTCCAAGTGCTGCTTCCAAGGCGTTGGTGGATTGCAAATGCTTATATGACAAGATCGTCGTGGATGAAGCTCAGGATCTGATACAAGACAGCTATCTGGAGGTTATGGATGCTTGCCTGCAGAAAGGAATTTCCAGAGGCAGCTGGACTATGTTCGGAGATTTTTCCATGCAGGCAATCTATGCTGATGGCACATCCGGGCAAAAAATGATAGACAAGCTTGAAGAGAGAACTTCTTTCATTCGCTTTAAGCTTACAATTAACTGCAGGAACACAAAGTCAATATGTAAGGAAATCGAAACGATAACAGGTTTTGACGCTTCCAACGGCCTTTGGACAAATGTTGACGGACCTCCGGTACAATACATTACCTGGTCTTCAATGGAAGATCAAAGCAAAAAGCTTGGAGCGCTGTTGCGTCAGCTGGAAGAAGCACATATCAGCCCTGATAAGATTACAATTCTGTCTCCCAAGCGCAGAGATGATTCTGTAGTTTCTATTCTTGAGGGGTATAAAATAACGGATTTTAAGGTGCCATGTACCACGGACACAACGTTCTGCACTATTCAGGCATATAAAGGTCTGGAGAATACAGTAATTATTCTGACTGATATTGAAGGGCTTTCTTCTGATAAGCTTATGTATGTCGGACTCAGTCGCGCTCGTTCAGGTCTGTTTATCTTAGAGTCAGATGCAGCCAAGAGAGAGTACGACAATCTTTTGATAAGGAGGTTACTCCATGGGTGATACGCGGCGGGATCAGTTGATTGATTTTATAGAATTTGAATTTATTGGCCCGGATCCCATTGATTGGCCAGGTATGACCCAAAGCAATGGTGAAGAGATTCTGACAACCGACCCTCCACGGATAAGATATATAGCGGGCATTTTGTATCCCAGAGAAACAACTGACACAGACGTGGATACCCGCGAAGGAGAAAGTGAGCCGGTAGGGGCCTCTGACGATGAAGATCACGGTGATGTACCTGTTAAGGGCTCAGGTTCGGCTACTGAGTTTCTTGAGGACGCGGAGGAATTAATCAACCGCTCCAATGCGTACAGGCAATCTGCAATGAGCATCACCGTTGCAATTAAAAAAGATGATGAAATCCGCGCTGAAGTATCTGCGGGTACATATGCTACTCTAACAAGAACTGATCCTAGAACTGAAGAAAAAGTTACAACATATCCAAGAACGCCGCTCTTTTGGAAAAACAATGGAAAGGCGATTGAGCTGCCAACCGCAGAGAAAGGATTGCTCAAAATCCCTGTTCTGGATACGGGACTGCAGTTTGATGTTACATACCGATATGCGATTGGGAACAGCACGATCTACACTTTTACATTGGAAAACGCCAAGGTGAAAAAAGATACTTCAGTCAAGGATGATGACTGCTTCTTCCAAGTCAAATTTAAGCTGTTTTCAGACAAGGGTTTCTCTCCGCTTTCTGAAGAGCAACGAATCACCGAAGATGAAGATTATCGTTCCAACCAGCTTTTATATCGGGATGTCCATAATTATGCAATAGGACATGGCTGTGCAGCTGACTGGGAGGACGCCAATGTTGTCAGGTGGATTTCCACGGCAATTTTCCCCAAATATGATATCAAGCCTATTGTCCCCAGCGTGATTGATGGGGTATCACTCGAGATGCTGAAAATGAGCCCCTATGGAAGTTTCACTGATACGGTCAGAGAGCTGCATCTTATGTGTCAGAAATACCAGGAGTGGATTAACGGACTGCGTACCCTTCGCCAAAGTTTATCCCCTGAGTATACAATTACAGCAGACAGGCACATTCGAAACTGTGAGACTTGCCTATCCCGTATGGAAGGAGGAGTTGACTTACTAGAACAAAATGAGGATGTGCGGACAGCCTTTCAGTATATGAATCTGGCCATGCTGATGCAACAACTCCACTATAACCTGCCTCTGCAGAGATGGGTGGATGATGGAGAACATGATATACGCATGGCTGATCCGGTTAAGCTTCCTGTAGCAACTGATGAGAGCACATGGTACGGAAATAAAAACCGCTATGGCAAATGGCGTCCTTTCCAGCTTGCCTTCGTGCTTATGAACCTGCGCTCCATGTATGACAGGAAGTGCAGCGAACGCGATGTTGTGGATCTAATTTGGTTCCCCACAGGAGGTGGCAAAACCGAGGCATACCTTGCGCTGTCGGCGTATACCATATTTATTCGTCGTATTTTGAATAAGGACGACAAAGGCACTGCAATTCTCATGCGCTATACTTTGCGTCTTCTGACCGCACAGCAGTACGAGCGTGCTTCTGCACTGATTTGTGCCTGCGATTTGATTCGGAGAGACCACGAGGAACTGTTTGGTAAAAACAGAATCACTATTGGTCTCTGGGTGGGTGGTACAACCACGCCGAACAGTATGGATGGGGCAAAAGGTGCTGTTAAAAAATTCGATAAGCTGAAGCAAGATGGTAAGGAGAACCCTTTCATTATACTGAAATGCCCTTGGTGCGGCGCGCAAATGGGAGCCATACAGCGCAGTAACATCTGGGAAATCGCAGGATACAAAAAAGTGATTGGACCGCATAAAAAAGCAAAAATTGTTTTTCGCTGCCGCAACAACAATTGCGATTTTTCAAAGGAAGATCTTCCTTTATTTGTGGTGGATGATGCTATTTATGAAGCAACGCCCACTTTGCTGCTGGGTACAGTAGATAAGTTTGCGATGCTGCCTTTCCGCCCCAAAGCACAGTGTCTCTTCGGCTATGAAAACGGCGAAAAAAAGACCTCTCCTGACCTTATTATCCAAGATGAGCTTCACCTGATTTCCGGTCCCCTGGGTTCAATGGTGGGACACTATGAAACGCTGATCCATGAACTCTGTATGACAAGAACTCCATCCGGTGAGATACATCCCAAGATAATTGCTTCAACGGCAACGATTAGTCGGGCAAAAACCCAGTGCCACGCATTATATGGATGTAAAGAGGAGAACGTCTTCCAGTTCCCGCCTCCGGGCCTGGATTCAGGCAACTCATTCTTCGCAAGGGAAGACCAAAATCAAAACGGTCGTAGGTATGTGGGCATCCTCGCAACAGGATCGTCTTCTGACGCCACGACAGCTATACGCCTCTTTGCATCATTGCTGTATGGAGCAAAGGCGATGAAAGTTGAAAAGGAGCCGGACAGGGATCCATATTGGACAAATATGGGATATTACAACAGCATTCGAGAACTCGGACAGGCCGCAACATGGATTCGTGCAGATATTGACCAGCAGCTGGATGTCATGTATAAGCGCCGCTTTGAAGACAAGCGGTATCCTGCAGAGGATGAATACCGTAGGAACAGGAGATATATATGGCGGCACGAAGAACTCACCAGCCGAATTTCCGGCAGTGATGTCACTGCAAGCCTTGCTCATCTTGGAATCCAATACCCAGGAGAAGCCGATGCAGAGGGCAAGGTAAAAGAACATCCTATAGACATATGTCTTGCTACCAATATGATTTCTGTTGGTCTTGATGTATCCAGACTTGGCCTGATGACAGTCGCGGGGCAGCCCAAGACAACTTCGGAATACATCCAAGCGACCAGTCGTGTGGGCAGAAATGCTGATGAAGCCCCTGGCATTGTGTTTGTGCTTTACCGGCCCGGCAGACCTCGCGACAAGTCCCATTATGAACATTTCAGATCGTATCATTCCAGAGTATATTGCAATGTCGAGCCTACCAGTGTAACTCCATTCTCGGCACCAGTCCGTGAGAGGGCCTTGCACGCTATTATGATAGGTATGATGAGGCTGGAGAGTGACAGCCAATTCAACGAAGATCCACCTGTCTACCCAAATGAAGCGCTCTGGAAAAGGGTGCAGAATATAATAGAAAATCGTGTGAATGACATTGACAGCCAAGAGCTGAACTCAACATTGAACCGTATAGAGTACATACTCCAATGTTGGGAGGACTGGAATCCAAGAAAATGGGAACCTGCAAGAAACCCGGACTGGTCTTATGCGGACCCTGTCCCGTTGATGTATCCTGCGGGAAGCCACCCAAATGAAGCATGGGGAGATCAAGGGCTGGAAACTCCTACTTCCATGCGGAATGTGGACGCTTCCTGTGAAGCGGAAGTCCTGTCTAACAGATACGTTGCAACGGAGGGTTGAAGATGGCACATTCAAATAAGCCAATGCGAAGAAGCGCTTTGATTGGGCCTTGGGGTGTGGGAGCGATTGTACCGTTTCCCAATGACGAATCCCTTATGATAGCCGGTTTGGATATGTGGCGCTATAATGACACCGCTCCGTTTATTATTAAGGACGAACGTTTACAGCGCCGTCTGGGTGTGCAGGAGCTTCGTTGGCCGCCTGACTATAGGGAAAAGAATGCTGATCCACTAAACTGTTTATTGAAAATCCCTGCTGTAAGGTTCCCCACATGGCACTACTGTCCATTCTGCGGAACAATGCAAAAAACAACATTTTACCAAAAGCAGCCAGAGTGTGACTGTTATCAGTGGCCAAACGGTCGTAAGTGCAATCCTTCTTTTAGGCATAAGAGGAAACTGATGCCCGAACGCTTTATTGTAATATGCCCCGAAGGACACATAGATGATTTCCCAGTCGCCGAATGGCTTCATTATGGCAGTGGACATGAGTATGTCCCTATAGAGAACGGCGGAACATGCAAGATCAGAAGGAGCACAGGCGGCGCCTCTGCTGCATTGAGCGGCGTCTTCTATGAATGTGCCTGTGGAGCCAGGAAAAGCATCGCGGGCGCCACCAGACCCGGAGCAATTGCAAGAATCGGCTATAAATGTAAGGGCACAAAACCGTGGCTGGGCGTGGCAGAAGATAAAGAGAATTCATGCGGTAGTGAAGAAATAAGGGTTGTTCTCAGAGGCGCGACAAATGTGTGGTTTGCAGATACCAGAAGCTCTATTTACATTCCGGCTGACTATGAGCAAACCGAAAAAAGGATTATCGCTATTTTAGATGATTTTTTTGAAACGCTTCGTGCCTCAAGGGTAAATGGAGAGTGGAACCATGATTTTATCAATATTCTTGCAACGCGGAACCGAGTAGATCCCGACGTGCTGTATGAGGCTTTTGTTCGCAGAGATAAAGGCTTGGAAGGTATGGGCAATGTCACAGAAGAAATGTCTGAAGATGCTTATCGCTTGGCAGAATACAGGGTCCTTACTAAAAGTAGCGGTGGAGACGCGCAGCCATTTTGCTCCCAAAATTATCTGATTAAATTCTATGACCCAATAATAAGCAAATACTTTAATAGTATTTCGCTCGTACACAAATTGCAGGAAACCCGTGCATTCGTAGGGTTTTCACGCGTGGAACCGAAAGAAATGCCGATTTCTGATCGAAAGAAAATGCTGAGGCTTGGTGACGACAATTGGCTGCCTGCAATTCAGGTGCAGGGTGAAGGCATTTTCTTCGAATTCAGCAAAGAAGGGATTGAAGAGTGGGCAAGGAGACCAGCCGTTGCTGACAGAATTAAAAATCTTCAGACGACCTACAAAAATTCTCGCTTCGGTTCTAATTCTACAGGCAAGTTAAGACCTGAATTCGTGTTGATTCACACATTTGCCCATTTGCTTATCAACCAGCTGAGCTTTGAATGCGGGTACGGAAGTTCCTCAATCCGTGAGAGAATTTACTGTGAAAAAACAGAGAATGAATATGGAATGTACGGTGTGCTGATTTACACAGCATCCGGAGATTCCGAAGGATCGCTTGGCGGTTTGGTGCGCCAAGGCGCCAGAGGCCACATTGAGGATATTATCAGGGATGCAGTCAGAAATGCTGCGTGGTGTTCTTCTGATCCTGTTTGTATTCAGTCTTTGGGGCAAGGCCCTGAATCTTGCAACTTGGCAGCTTGTCACAATTGTGCGTTACTTCCTGAAACTTGTTGCGAATTTGGGAACCGCTTACTGGACCGCGGCACTGTAGTGGGTACCCTGGATGATAAATCAATAGGGTTCTTCTCAGAGATTCTCACGTTGTGAGGTGAAAGTATGCTAGTTATCCTTTCGCAAAAAGTAGATAGCGCGTCTTCATATAAGGATGAGTTGTTTAAGACTTATCATTACCCAGCAAAGTACAAGAACCAACTCCGCGAAGGCGACACTTTTATTTACTATCAAGGCAATAGACATGAGAAAAGCCAGAGATACTATTTTGGGGTTGGTACAATAGGTGAAATACTGATAGCGGAAGATGGAAACTTCTATGCCAGACTAGTGGATTGTCGGCAATTTGAAAAGAAAGTGCCTATATATCTTCCTGACGGCGGATATATTGAGCAACTGGGCTATGAAACCGTCCGAACAAAAATCAATCCGCCATGGCAGAGTTCTGTTCGCCCGTTGTCCAGAAATGCGTTTGATTATATACTGACTGCGGCTGATATTACGTACCCTTTGAATAATGTGGAAGTTAGTTCAGTAGATCAACTGAAAAACAGCCTAAAGCTTGCTGTGAAGGAATTTTATGTAGAAGGAGATTGTTCCGCGGTATACCGCATCGCAAACATCGCATCTGCTATTGGACGTATTATGTCTGGGTCAGATGAAGCTCTGCCTGTAAAGACTGACAGGTTATAATGATTTCTGAAGGGTAAGGAGAAGTCGCCATGGCTGACGTGCATTCGGCGTACACCCGGAGCTATAATATGTCCTGCATTCACGGAAAGGATACCAAGCCTGAGGAGCTCGTCAGGAAATACCTCTTTTCAAAAGGATTTCGCTACAGAAAGAATGATGCCCGGCTTCCCGGAAAGCCGGACATCGTTTTGCCAAAATACAGGGCTGTGGTTTTTGTAAACGGATGTTTTTGGCACGGACATGCGGGATGTCGCTATTTTGTATGGCCAAAGAACAATTCAGAGTTCTGGAAGAAAAAAATAGACGGCAATGTTGCTCGCGACGAAAGAACTTATAAATTGCTTTGCGATCTGGGTTGGCGCGTGTTCGTGGTGTGGGAGTGCGAGTTAAAGCCTTCTGTAGCAGAAAAAACGCTTAATTCTCTAATATGCTATATAAAGCAAGTTGTAACTAACACGTAAGTCTGCGCCGCATTCGCGCAAGTCTTACCGTTCCAGCGATAGTTAATCAAACAGTCAAGCTCAAGCAAAACCGCTGGCAATGTATCCGCTCACAAATTGCAGCTCAACAACAGACAATGGTGCCGGTACCGAATCGGCGGGGAGTGAATCGGTTTTGCGCGGTCAGGGTGATGTTTTGCCACGACGTAATCCGATGTTAGTGAAAGAATGAGAATCTGTTTATCAGCTTGCTGTTAATGGGAGATCGATATATGGGAAGCAGCTCACTATTAGCTCATCTTTCTCGTGGAAAGAATCATAATCCGCAAGGGAATGTTTTTAACAACGTCTGGAGCGAGTATGAAGATGTAATATTACATAGTCTTGTTACTTCTTTTGGTCTGGACTTTCTGGTGGCAGATCAAAATGGCGGCGATGTTGATACATTACGCAGCGTACGCGATGGGCATTATAAAAATGCCAGCAATCGGGAAGCTTACGAAGCCAGAGAAACATACGATGGTGTGGCATACCACTCTGATAAAAGATACAAAGAGACCATTAGAACTGAAAGAACTCGCTTCCAAGATACTGGTGTAATGCACGATGATGCCTATATGTCCAATAACACGGTAGCTTATACAATGGCAAAAGGCGTAAGTGCTGAACGGCGAGCAAATCTTGATCATGTTATTGCAACGTATGAAATACATGAAGATCCTGGGCGAGTTATAGCCGGGCTGGATGGAATTGACCTTGCCAACAATCCAGATAATTTGCGCTTTACAAACGAACACCTCAACAAAAGCAAACGAGATCTCTCTGTTGATGAGTTCCTAAAAGGCAGAGGGAAAGATTTGCCGGATGACACTAAGCAAAAGCTGCGCGAGGAGGACGCAATGCTCGGAAGTCATACGAGCAAAAGCTGGAACATGCTTACTACTTGGGAGATAACTTTCTGCGCGACGCTGCAACTGCTGCTGCCATTCGCGGCATTGAGATGGGCATTCGTCAAGCTCTTGGCTTCGTCTTTATAGAACTCTGGTATGCGTGCAAAACCGAACTACTGAATATTCCGGATGGAAGCGAGCTGAAGAGTTATTTTGAAGCACTGATACGCGGCGCTGAGAACGGCATAAAGAATGCAGAAGCTAAATATAAAGGTTTGTTGAGGAGCTTGGGCAGCGGGTTCGTTTCGGGGGCACTGGCCAGCACAACTACCACAATTTGCAATATATTTTTTGAAACAAACAAAAGAACTGTCAGTAATATTCGCTTCGCATATGCTGCTATAGTTCATGCCGGTAACGTTTTGCTGTTCAATCCAAGCGATTTGCTTCTTGGAGACAGGCTTCAGACGGCAACTGTGATTCTGGCAACCGGTGCAAACTCTATTGTTGGAGCGTGGGCAGGAAATATAATTGAGAAAACTCCTGTTGGCAAAGACGAAACGGTTGGCAAATATGTTTGTAGTTTTGTGCCTATCCTTGTTAGCGGTCTTCTTTCATGTACATTTCTGCTTATTCTTGACCGTAGTAAGTTTATAAAAGAGACCGTTGAACAACTCAACCTGCGATTGACACCAGATCAGGACTTTCGCGAAAGGGCCGCTGAGTTTGAGGCGCTAGCAGCGTGCATATCTGGGATCGATACCGATCAATTTCACACGGAAATCATCAGGCTTGGTACAGTCGCTGACAGGATACTAGGAACAGAAGACGAGAACTCATTGCTAGAAGTGCTATCTGATTGCTATGAAACTTGCGAATGGGATACACCGTGGACGGGTGACTTTGACTCATTCATGGCCGATAAGAACAAACAGTTTGTTTTTGGATAAGCAGGGCGGGGACAGAAACTATGATTGCAAAGATAATAAAAGCGATTATTTCATGGCTTGGCAAGTTTTTCTCCCGCAAAGAAGGAAAGATTGTCGCTGCGGGAGGCGCAGCGACAGGTGTTGCTGCTGCGGCTGTTGGTGCTAGAAAAGTAGCAAGGTCAAAAAAGGTGAACTGTTTGGCAGAGGAGATCAAAGCCAAAGCGATAAAAGAACATAACGAAGGAAAAGAAAAAACTGATGCAGTAATGGCCGAACTCGGCTCTGCAGAAAAAAGTGCACGGAGGCATTTGCAGAGTTTTCTGACTTTATTGAAATGATACAATCGCGTCCTATTTTTAGAACTAACATTAAAGGAATCGACCTTCCCACTTTTGATCCTGTCGAGTATAAAAAGCTGGCTGCGGGCGTTGAGCTTGCAATCGGCAGTAGCGCAGGTGCCGCTATGGGGGCGCTGGCCGGTATTGGTGTTATGGGAATTAATGCGGTTGCTTTTGCGCCTGCACTCTTAGGTGGGGGCATAGTTTTCTGTGCAATGGGATTCAACATGGAGAAGCGTTCTGCAGAGAACATAAAAATGTCACGAAAAATCAGAGAGGATGTCGACCGAATATTAGTATTCTATGAGGAGCTGCAGTCCGAAGCTGCATCGTACAAAAAAGAGATTGAAGACGTGTATAGCCTCTTTGTAAAGCAACTAAAGCTGGTTCAGAGGATTGTAAATAGTAAAACTGACTGGTTGAAGTTCTCTTATCGGGAAAAGAGTGTTATTGAGCAAGCCGTGTTATTAGCAGGAGTTTTACACAAAATGTGTAGTGTTCAGCTAGTAAGAAAGGCCCGCTCACTTGGCGAGATCGAGAGTGTCAATCGCGTTGCAATCGAGACAGCAAAAACTGAAGGAAAAATCGCAATGGAAACTGTGAGCAAGACTCATATGAGGTTGCCCAAAATGTTCGGGTGATTAGTTGCAGATTTCGAACACGGAACGCACTTGCGACAACCCGCGCTTTGACAGCTTGTTTCGTTGATAAGTGCATGTTGTGCAAGCAATGGGAGTGTCCGGACACTCCCGAAAATCGCTTGCCGGG
>URXI01000045.1 GCA_900551775.1 uncultured Eubacterium sp.
CCCGTATGCGCGCGGTGTGCCGCTGAACCAGCCTTCCGAACACCATGCCCTGAAACAGCCCGAAGACCAGCGCAGAGAGCGCCAGATTCCACAGGGTTACATGTCCGGGGTAAGCCAGCAGCCCGATGCGCAGGATGTTGAAGCCTGCCGCCAGATCGCGGCAGATTTGGGTGTCACTCTGAGAGTCAGGTAGCATGCAGGAAAGGAAATACTTGTCATGAGACATAAAAAGAAATATAGAATGAAACCGAGGTTTTTTGTCATTCTGGCTGTGCTCGTCGGTCTGATTGCAGGGGGCGTATTGTACTTCAACTTCTATTCTGACAGTAAGGCGGAGAACGAAGAAAAATCTGCCCAGCTGGAGCAGGGCTGGCAGATCATGCTGGCTTCGCGAATCTACATCTGCAACAAAGATCTGCGTTATGATGACCAGTATTACGCAGGCGGTTATCCGCCGGATGACATCGGCGTATGTACTGACGTCGTCTGGAAAGGCTTCCGGGGAATCGGCGTCAACCTCAAAAATTTGGTGGACAAAGATATTGCTGAGAACATCGAGGCTTACAGTGATGTGATTTCTGTGCCTGATCCTAACATCGATTTCCGTCTGGTACCGAGGCTGGAAGTGTTCTTTCAGAGGAATGCTGAGAATCTGACTACGGACGTGGACAATCTGCTCGCCTGGCAGCCGGGAGATATCGTGACCTTTGAGTCCAGTCATGTGGCAATCGTATCGAGTATTAGAAACATATGGGGGAGACCGTACATCATCCAGCACGGGAAAGATCCGGCGGCGGAAGAGGACCGTATTTACGCCTCTGACGGCATGGAGATTTCCGGCCATTTCAGATGGCCTCTGGTCAAGAAGTTGAACTAAGGGAAGGAGTAAGAGATCGTGAAGAGGGTGCTAATCATTTTGAATCCCTGCGCTGGGACAAAGCAGGCAAATAAGTATTTTGTAGATATCATCGACATCTTTTGCCGCGCGGGGTACGAAACCGTAACGGCAACAACAGAAAAACGAGGCGACGGGACGGAGTTTGCGCGCAGCCGGGCGAAGGATTTTGACTTGATCGTCGCCATCGGCGGTGATGGAACCTTTAACGAGGTGGCCAGCGGCGTCATTGAATCAGGGGAAGACGTGCCCATCGGGTATATTCCGGCGGGCAGTACCAACGACTTTGCAAACAGCCTCAGCCTGTCGAAGAACGTGGTACAGGCAGCGCGGGATATTGTAGCAGGCGTTCCCAGGTCCCTGGACATCGGATGCTTCAACGGGAGATATTTCTCTTATGTAGCATCCTTCGGAGCCTTTACCAAGGCTTCTTACGAGGCACCGCAGAGCATCAAAAACGCTCTCGGCCATCTGGCATATATTCTGGAGGGAATTAAGGACATCCCTTCAATCAGACCGGAGAAAATCCGCCTCAAGATGGAGCAGGGCATCTATGGCGGCGACTATCTCTTTGGTGCAGTCAGCAATTCCACCTCTGTGGGCGGGATTCTGACCCTTTCTGACGAACTGGTGGATATGAACGACGGCATGTTCGAGGTACTTCTGATCAAGTCTCCGTCGAATATCCTGGAGCTGAACCAGATTCTTCTGGCTCTGACCAAGCAGAATTATCAATCTCCAATGATCTCCTTTTTTAACAGCAGCGAAGTGGAGATTACCGCAGATCCATCTATGCCGTGGACCTTGGACGGAGAATATCAGGAAGGCAGTGAAGCAATTACAATCAAAAACCTGCACGGGGCGATCAGATTAATGGTTCCAGAGGACGATGCGAGATGATCGGCAGGGGGAAAAGACTAAGAGATTATAAACACGTTTTTTTAATATTGTACGTTCCAGTATATCTGATCAGCTTTTTTCTGATAGAGATGCTGGTTCCTTCGGATGGGGACTACTGGATATCCTATTGTCCCTTAGACGACTTCATACCCTTTAATGAGTATTTTATCATACCTTACTGCCTATGGTATCCGTTTCTCATTTTGACGGGGATTTATCTGCTGATCAAGGACGTACCTGAATTTAAACGATATATGTACTGCATTATCATCGGGTTTTCTTTCTGCCTCGTCTTTTACTTGTTGTTTCCCAATGGACAGGATCTGAGGCCGGAAACCTTTGCGCGGGACAACCTCTTTGTGTCGATTGTAGAAGCGATTTACGTGGCCGATACGAACACCAATGTCATACCCAGCATGCACGTCATCGGCGCGATTTTTGCGGCAGTCAGCATCTGCCGGACAAAGGCTTTGAAGAAAAAGTGGATCAAGGCGGCGGCAGTCATATTGGCAGTGCTGATTTCATTTTCCACTTGTTTTATCAAGCAGCATTCTATCATCGACGCCTTCGCTGGAATCGCCGTGACGATAGTTATTTATGCAGCAATGAGAATAATTATAAAAATGAAGTTAAGAAATTCTTAAGAATTCTTAAGAAACTATGAATCGGTATAAACGTTGGAATTTAAACGTTTATACCGATTTTTGTTTGTGAAAGTTATGTGAAGAATCTTTAGAATTATTGACTTCGCAATGTATATAAAGTATGATAATACCTGTGAGACAATTGAAAAACATGAAAAGGAAGATAGTATTATGACAAATCATTTTCAAACAGGAGTCAATACTAAAATCAAAAGGGTGTTTAAAGCAACTGCCTCAGTTTTATTGATTGCCGTCATGGCTTTCGCAATGCTGTTCGGTTCCAGCAGCTATTCATTTGCCGCTGAAGGTGCAGACGAGCTTTGGGCAATCACAATTGGAGATGAAGAAGTATTATATGTTGATTCCGAGGAGTCAGCACAGCAGGTAATAGAGGGGTTAAAAGACTATTATCTGACAGAGGGTTCAACCGTACTCGATGTACAGTTTGAGCCGCAGATCCAGATTAAGAAAGTTATTAAGACCACTGGAGACGACTATGCTGCACAGAGTGCAAACACGACAGATGTCGAAGATGCAGTTGAGCAGTTAAGTGAGGGAAGGGTTGAATACTTTGTCTACAAGACAGAAGAAGGCGACACACTGGAATCTATCGCGAAGGACAAGGGAATTTCGGCAAAGAAACTGGTTACTCTGAACTTTGGAGAGTATGATGCAGATGAAACCATCAAAGAAGGCACTTATCTGGTATTGTACGCAGAAGTTCCATATGTAGATGTAACGACAGTTGAAAAAGTAACCTCATCGAAGTCAATTGACTATGATACTGTGTATAAGAAAACCAGCTCGCTGAAAAAGGGTACTTGTAAAATCAAGACCAAGGGCGTGAAGGGTTCTAAACAGTTGGTACAGCAGGTCACAAAAGTAAATGGTGAGACGACAGATAGTGAGTTGATTTCATCAAAGGTGGTAAAGCAGCCTACGGACAAGGTCGTCCTGAAAGGGACAGGCACTGTAACAGCAAAAGCGGGGGTCACTTATGATTTTGCTGAAGGTTCAGAGGTTGTAGAATACGCAAAGAAATTTGTGGGTAATCCTTATGTCTATGGCGGAACAAGCCTGACAAAGGGTGCGGATTGTTCAGGATTCGTGTATTCTGTTTATAAGTATTTTGGCGTAAACCTTCCGCGCGTTGGCCAGTCCGGCGTCGGGAAAGCAGTCTCATATAAAAACGTGAAAAAGGGTGATATCTTAATCTACTCTGGACATGTTGCCATCTACGCCGGAAATGGAAAAGCAGTACATGCAGTGAACGAAAGATTAGGCATCCGCGTTACAAGTGTCAACTATACTGGCAGTGTAATTGCAGTCAGAAGAATTTTCGACTAAGTTTTAAAAGGATTTTTTATGAATATTTTAGAACAAATTAAATCAAAAAAATATGTAATTGCAGGGGCTGTTGTCCTTGCAATTGCTGTTTTAACGGCAGCGGTTTTTACGACTGTCAGAGCCTATGCGGAGGAAGATTACTGGGCTGTCCAGATCGGAAGTAAGACTGCCTGTGTATTAAACTCCGAAAGCAGCGCCAAAAAAGTAATCAAAAACGTAAAAAATTACTACACTACAGAAGGTGCGAAAGTAAAAGCGATTTCATGTGATCCGGCGATGAAAGTGGTAAAGAAAACCTACAAGGCTTCAAAACGGCCAAAGGTTTCCACTGTTGATGATGCTGTACAGTATATCCTTACGGGGACGAAAAAACGGCTCACCTATACTGTAAAGTCAGGTGACAGTCCCTGGACCATCGCCGCCAAATACGATTTGTCCGTAAGAGAAATCTTGGACATGAATGAAGAGAAGGACTTTTCGACGCTTTATCCGGGCGACAAGTTGAAGCTCTATCAGATGAATCCCATGGTGACGGTGACGGCAACGCAGCAGATCACAGAGGAAGAGACCATTGAATACGAAACCGTGACGAGAGAATCTTCGGAAGTGCTAAAGAACACCACTGTAGTCGAACAGAAGGGCTCTAACGGCAAGAGAAGGGTGACAAAGGTAATCACTACTGAAAACGGCAAGACCGTAAAGTCGAAGGTAGAGGAATCGAAAGTCATCAAATCTCCGCAGAAGAGAATTGTCGTCAAAGGAACCGGCATCCTGCCGGCGCCGACAGATGGGAAGACTTACGAGGGTGATGGACAGGCAGTCGCCCAGTATGCACTCAAGTTCGTCGGAGGACCTTACGTCTATGGAGGCGTCAGCCTGACTGATGGAGCGGATTGTTCGGGTTTCGTCCTGTCGGTCTACAAATACTTTGGCATTACCATGGCTCACGATGCCGGCGTCATGAGAAGCTATGGAAAAGAAGTCTCTCTGGCTGAGGCGCAGCCGGGAGATCTGGTGTGCTACTACGGACATGTAGGCATCTACATTGGCGGGGGACAGATCGTCCACGCCGTAAACGAAAGATTAGGCATTGCGGTGACCAGTACGGGATATATCGGTCCTGTGATGACCGTGAGACGCATAGTAGAATAATTATATAGAACGTATAGAAAAAGAGACGGGTTTTTGCTTATCCCGTCTCTTTTGTTTGAGTGAAAATTTCAATCAAGCTTGTGCCCGCAGTTGGGGCAGTAATGCGCTTCTTTTTCTTTTGGTTTGGGCGTCATCTGCTCGACAAATCCTGCGGACAGAATACCGGTCGGAATCGCAACCATGCCGACACCCAGGAAGGTCATAATGGCACCGCAGATCTTGCCGGCAAAGGTGATGGGGACGATGTCGCCGTAACCGACGGTGAGCAGGGTGTTGATCGCCCACCAGAAACCGGAGAAAGCGTTATCAAACACTTCCGGCTGGGCTCTGTGCTCCAGGCTGTACATCATCAGCGAGGCGGCTATCATCAGGATCAAAACGATGAAGATGGAGGACATCAACTGCCCTTTTTTCTTTTTTAGAACGCGTCCGATGACCTGCAAGGGATCGGAATAGTGATGAATGCGGAAGATGCGCAAGATCCTGATGATTCTGAACATCCGCAATGCCACTGCACCGCTGGGAAAGAAGAAGGGCAGGTAATAGGGCACGCAGGATAAAAAATCTACAATACCGGCCCAGGAAAAAATGAATTTTCTCCTCGCTCTGGCTGCGGTTACCCCTTTATATAGATAAGATGCGGTCCAGATTCTCAGGATGTAGTCCACGGTAAAGAAAAGGACGGTGATTCCTTCCGCAACTCTCAATCCATCTAAGTATCTGCCGGACTGGGGAAAGGTTTCGAAAATTGCGATGAAGATATTGAGAGCCACAGCAAACATCAGCGCGATATCGTAAGTCCTGCTGGGGATGTCGTCAATACTGCCTATCTGTATAATCGTAAATATTCGTTTTTTCTTGTTCAATTGTAATTCCTTCTCTCGTTGTTTTGATTCCATTTTACCATAAAAAGGAGCAGAAAAAAATGATCTTTCATGTAAAGTTAGCTTGACATGAGGTGTAGAAAGGTGTATAGTATATGTAAAGTTAACTTTACATAATAAAAAAGGGGTCTGATATATGAAAAACAGATTGGAAGAAATTCGAACTGACCGGGGCATCAAACAAGATGAACTGGCAAAGATATTAGAAGTATCCAGACAGACCATCAGTTCGCTTGAGAATGGGAAGTACAATCCCTCGATTATTCTGGCTTTTAAAATCGCCAGGTATTTCGATATGACGATTGAGGAAATCTTTATTTATGAGGAGGAATAAAAAATGTTATGTAAATTTGGAAAACAAAATAAAATAGTATTGAGCGGTATGGTGGTTTTGGGAGTGGTATCTCTGGTATTCGGTATCCTTTTTGTGAGAACCCTTTCTGACGATCAAAGCAACTTGCAGATGTTGGCGGGCATGTTCTGCGGGACAGGAGCAGGCATCATCGCAGTGGCAATTTTCTTCTGGGTCCGGAGCAAGGTTCTCTCACCGGAAAAACTGAAGGAAAAAGAAATTGAAAAGAAGGACGAACGCAATGTACAGATTACGAGGGCAGCTTTTACAGTCGTAGCCATGACCTCCAACCTGACCAGCATAGTGATCGCCTACGTATTGGTGGGAGTGGGGAACGTCACCCTTGCGATGATCCTGTTAGGAAGTGTCTATTTGGAGCTGTGTATCTTCCTCATTGCACATCACATTTATTCACACAAAATGTAATCAAGAAGGGGGGCGCCGGCAGTCAGCGCCTCCCTTTAGACCTCATAGAGAAATCGGATTTCTTCGTCGATCTCAGCAAAATCAATCTGGCAGTTTCCGTCAAAGACAGCTACGGGAACCTTGTCTGCAAAGCTGTAGATCGACGGGCAGAAATCATCGTCCAGGAAACGATAGGCTATGATGCACTTTTTGTCCGGATCCACCATCCAATATTCTCTTACGCCGGCATCGGCGTATTTGTGAAACTTGATCAGGGCGTCCTTTTTCTTTGTTGATGGGGACAGAACTTCGACGATGAAGTCTGGCGCGCCTTCCAGCCTGCACGGTTCGATCTGTTCCCGATTACAGAGGACCAGAACATCCGGTTGGACCATGGTCTTGTCATCTCTATCGAGGCGCACGTCGATGGGAGCCATCATCGGTATGCAGCTGCCCCTGTTCTGGCGGACGTAGTTCTTGAGCTGGGTGAAGATCTCTCCGATGATGCATTGATGTACCACGAGGGGCGCTGTCATATCATGGATGACACCGTCGATGAGTTCGGCTCTCTTGTCATCAGGCAGGGCGTAATAATCGTCCAGGGTGTATTCCCCCTGTTTCTTTGTATGGTAAGCCAGAGCTGGCTCATGAACGGCTCCGCCGCCAGGTACGGCTTTTTCTTGAAAAATCTCATCCAGGGCCTTCCGCGTATCGTATCTGGGATGCTTGGTGATGCCGGCGAAAATCTTCTGTACCGTTCCCAGGGGAACGCCGGAAAGCGCTGCAATTTGTTCATTGGAATAGCCCAGTTCATTCTTTCGCTTCTTCATTTCTTCGAGGGTCATAGCGGCGGCTCCTTTTGTTGTTTCTATCTTTATTATACCAAAATCAATCCACATTTACAACCGAAATATTTCCAAAAATGTTCCAATTATAAATTGTATTTCCGCAGCTTCTGATTGAGGGACTGCCTGGTGATACCCAGGTAGTCTGCGGCGGCGGTGAGGCTTTTGTGAGAACTGATGGCTTGCAGTATCAGTCGCTTTTCATAAGCGTCCATGGTGCTTTTGAGGCTGCCAGCCCACTGTATTTCTTCTGCCTTCTGCTCATCTTCCATTTCTGGTCTTGACAAATCGAATTCTGACAAAAGATAGGACGGCAGGGAGCTGATGTCGATGACGTTTCCATCACAGAGGTTGAATGCGCCTTCTATGATATTACGAAATTCTCTCACGTTACCCGGCCAGGCATAAGTCCTGAAGATTTCCATGACTTCTTTTGACACACCGGTAATATGTTTATGCATGGAGGTGTTGTAGAGGGAAATGAAATAATCCGTGAGCAGGGGCAGATCATCGAGACGGTCCTTTAAGTCAGGTACGTCAATGGTCTCGCTTCCCAACCGATAGAACAAGTCAGGGCGCAGAGTTCCATCCTGAATGCAGAGCGAAGGCCGCTTGTTAGTAGCAGCAATAATGCGGACATTCACATTGACTGGATCGATGCCGCCAATCCTGGTGATTTTCCGTTCTTCCAGGACGCGCAGGAGCTTCGCCTGCAGATTGATATCCATGGAGTTGATTTCGTCAAGGAAAATCGTTCCACCGTCGGCGCTCTCAAAGATGCCGGCTTTGTTTTCGGCGCCGGTATAGGCACCCTTGACGGTGCCGAAGAAGATGCTCTCCAGAAGTGTGGCTGGAATGGCTGCACAGTTTTGGGAGATAAACTTCTTGTGCTTTCTGTCGCTGGCAGAGTGAATGGACTGCGCGACCATTTCCTTGCCGGTACCGGTGGAGCCGTAAATCAAAACGGAAGAGGAAGTAGTAGAAACTCTGCCGATCTGGATGCGCAGATCCTGGGTCTGTTTGCTTCTGCCGATGATATCTTCGATGGTGTAGAGATCTTTTACCTGTGGCACGGCATCGCTGTGCAGATTGATGCCGGAAAGGCTGGTGCCTTTGTTAGGAAAAGAGGCGACGCTGACAGCACCGATAATTTTGTCATCGTGTTTGATAGGGAAGGTATTGTCGATGATGGGAAAAGTTTCGCCTGTGGCGGTAGTCAGGGTCTCCTTGTTGTTCAAAGTAGTTTCGCCTCGCTGGATTGCAGCAATCAAGGTACTGGTCTGCGGGTTTAGGGTAGGATAGATTTCAAAAATGCTCTTGCCGATCGCTCTGCGTTCGTCCAGGGGAGACAGATCGGGCTTGAACTGACGGATGTAAACGACCTTTGCCTGATCGTCGATGACGATGATGCCGTCGGCGTAATTCTCCATGTTCGTTATGGTGTCTAAATATTCCTCAATCATCTGCTTTCTCCTTTTTCTTTGCTGTAACTCTATAATGACAGTATACTGCAAAATGAAAAAAGTGTAAATATTTTTTTACAAGAATTCGTCGTAATTTACAGAATTGTAAAAATTAATTTACGAATTATGTGAAAGGTTGCAGAGGTGTTTTCTACAACCGTTGAAATTGCAAGGTTTGTAATAAAAGGAAGTGATTGGCATTGTTTTTGCATTATTTGTCGGTGACGATAAAAGAATAGCGGCAGGAGAGGAATCATGAGAGACGAGTTTATAAAGGCGGCAAAACATTTGGAAGCGCAGATTATCCGCGATCGGAGGCATATCCATCAATATCCGGAGGTGGGCATGGATGTCCCTAACACCTACGCATATGTAAAAGAACGTTTAGAACAAATCGGATGTGAAACCATAGATTGTGGCAAATACGGCATTGTAACTACCATAGGAAATGGAGGCAAGACCATTATGCTCAGGGCCGAGCTAGATGGACTGCCGACAAAAGAAGAGACCGACATATCATTTCGATCGCAAAACGGAAACGGACATCTCTGCGGTCATGACATCCATATCGCAATGCTGCTCGGGGCAGCAAAGATATTAAAAGACAGAGAAGCTGATTTAAAGGGGACTGTGAAGCTTATGTTTCAGCCAGGCGAAGAACTGGGAATCGGTGCAAAGGTCATGATCGAGCACGGCGTATTGGAGAATCCAAAGGTAGACGCTTGTTTGGCAATTCATATGATGCCAGACGAGCGCAACGGACATTTTTTTGTCAAGAAGGGCATCACCTGTGCCTATCTTGACGGATTTATGATAGAAGTCACTGGCAAAGGCGGCCACGGCTCCAGACCGGAAGAAACGATAGATCCCCTCAATGTAGTGGTAGACATGTACAGCATGATCAAGGGCGTGGTTGACAGAGAGACCAGCGCTTTCAATCCGGCAGTCTGTACGATTGGTGTTCTCGGTGGGGGCAGTGCTGCTAATGTCATACCTCAGAGGGCTGTTTTGGAGGGAACGCTGCGGTGCTGTGATTCAAAAATCAGAGAACGGATTATCGATCGAATCATCATCTGCGCCAATGCGGCATGTCAGGCATCGGGCGCAACGCACAGCCTGAAGCTGATTTCTACACCGGGCATGTACAGTGACCCGAAACTCTGTGATGATTTGAAGCGCTTTATTTGTGAAGTCAATGGGCCTGAGAAGGTGACAGAGGTGGAACTGCCGCTGCTGGGAACGGAAGATTTGTCTTATATTTCGGAGAAGGTTCCAACCATGCTGATGTGGATGGGTGCAGGAGATGTGGGTGCACCAACGTCACACAGTGCCAACGTGTTTTTTGAAGAAAATTACCTTTATATGGGAACTGCCACTTTGGCATACTGTGCGGCGAAGTGGCTGGAACAACAAGGAAAAGCGTAAAACAAACCTCCTAATGGAGTTCCCCAATTTGTGGAACAAAGTGAACGCCGTTTTTACCAAAAGATTACAGATATTTATGCGCAATGCAGCGCAGACTATGATGTATCTAGCCCAATTACACAATCTTTTCTACAGTACAAAACAAATTACACTATGCAGTCACACATCAAACGGCTGCTGAAATTATTTATGGCAGGGCTGATAGCACAAAGGATAATATGGGTTTAACTACTTGAATGAAACAGAAATAAGAAATCTCAATGAAATCGTAACGATGTATTTGGATTATGCCGAGCGGCAAGCTAGAAGAGGCAATGTGATGTATATGCAACAACAGGATTAACATAAAAGCCGGCCTCAACAGGGCCGGCTTTTGCATGTCTTTAAGATTTATTTTTCGTCTGGCTGGATGACTCTGACTTTGATCACCTCGTCTACCTTTGGGACGGAAGTAATCGTGTCCTTGGTTGAAATCAGTGCGTAACCGTAGTCACCGCGAACGCCGCCGATGACTGCATCGATATTGATATCGGCGAACATGGCTGCCGCCAGCTTGACAGGGTTCGGTTCGCCCTTGGTCATGATGGCGATTCGGTTATCTCCTCTGACCGGACCCAGGGTTGCAGCCGGGAAGTTGACGGAGTTGGTGATGTTGCCGTTTTCGATGTAGTCCATGATTTCCTGTACGGCCATGGTTGCACAGTTGTCTTCTGCTTCGGCTGTGGATGCGCCCAGGTGAGGCAGAACGATGACTCCTTTTTTGCCGAAAGTACCGTCTGTTGCAAAGTCTGTCACATATTTGCCTACTTTGCCCTTTTCCATGGAGGCCAATAGATCGGCCTCAACAATCAGAGTATCCCTGGAGAAGTTGAGCAGGACTGCACCATCCTTCATCAGTGTGAAAAGCTCTTCGTTGAACATCCCCTTGGTGGAAGCCATGGCGGGAACGTGGATGGTTATGTAGTCACAGAGAGGCAGGATGTTTTTGATATCCGGCATGAAGTCTACGCAGGAATAGAGGCCGTGAGCTGACTTGACACCGAAATAAGGGTCGTAACCTACCACCTTCATGCCCAGGTCGACAGCGGCGTTGGCGACCATGACACCGATGGCGCCCAGTCCGATAACGCCCAGGGTTTTGCCCTTGAGCTCAGAACCGGCAAACTGTCCCTTGCCCTTCTCGACGGCCTTACTTACGTTCTCAGTTCCTTCTAAGGTCTTTACCCATGCCAGACCTTCGGGGATATTTCTGGCGGCCAGAAGCATGCTGGCGATAATCAGTTCTTTGACGGCGTTGGCGTTGGCACCCGGCGTGTTGAATACGACGATGCCTTCTTCTGCACATCTGTCCAGTGGAATGTTGTTGACCCCTGCGCCGGCTCTTGCGATAGCCAGCAGGTTCTTGCTAAATTCCATTTCGTGCATGTCCTGGCTTCTCACTAAGATTCCGGAAGCACTAGAGACATCATCACAAACCGTATATTGATCAGACAGGTGAGAGAGACCTACCGGTGAAATCTTATTAAGTGTTGCAATATTGTACATAGTCAGTACCTCCTAATATTTGTAATTTAAATTGAATTATAACACTTTGTCGCTTTACTTTCAAGAAGTAAAGTGATATAATATTTTGCGTATTAAAATAAAAGAGAAAAACTAATGGAGGGCGACGAAATGACAAACAATCATCGTGTATTTAACTTTTCCGCTGGTCCGTCGATGCTACCGCTTAACGTCATCGAGGATGCAGCAGCAAATCTGGCCGACTATCAAGGCTGTGGCCAGTCTGTAATGGAAATGAGTCACCGTTCAAAAGAGTTTGGAAAAATCATCGAAGATGCAGAAGCTAACTTAAGAGAAATCATGAATATCCCTGACAACTACAAAGTTATGTTTTTACAAGGTGGAGGAACTCTTCAATTTGCAATGGTGCCGTTAAACCTGCTCAGAGCCTCTAAAAAGGCCGACTACGTAGTGACAGGGTCCTGGGCCAAAAAGGCGTACAAAGAAGCTGCAAAATTCGGCGATATCAAAGTCATCGCCAGCTCAGAAGAAGATACATTTACATATATTCCTGAGATTACCAAGGAAGATATCAGACCTGATGCCGACTATGTTTACGTGTGCTATAACAATACGATTTACGGCACCCACTATCCATATATCCCTGACACCGGTGATATTCCTCTGGTCGCTGATATGTCAAGCTGTATCCTCAGCGAAGAGATCGACGTGAGCAGATTCGGGCTGATCTTTGCGGGCGCACAGAAGAACGTAGGACCGGCCGGCATGACCATCGTCATCATGAGAGAAGATCTGATCGGTTTTGCCGATGATAAAACTCCGACTTATCTGGACTACAAGACCCACGCGAACAATGACTCCATGTACAACACTCCTCCTTGCTTTGCTATCTATATTGCAGGAGAGGTCTTCAAGAACATCAAGAACATGGGCGGTGTCAGCGCACTCAACCAGGTCAATGTAGAGAAAGCCGCAAAGCTTTACGACTACATTGATGCCAGCGATTTCTACAAATGCCCGATCAGAGAGAAGGACAGATCCCTGATGAACGTGGTATTTGTAACAGGCGATGCCGATATGGACAAGAAATTCGTTCAGGAGGCCAAGGCGATAGGCATGGTCAACCTCAACGGACATCGTTCCATCGGCGGAATGAGAGCAAGTATATACAATGCGATGCCGATGGAAGGCGTTGATAAGCTGATTGACTTCATGAAGAAGTTTGCGGCTGCCAATAAGTAAATTTACAAAATAAGCTTTCCTGCTTACATCGGGAGAGCTTTTTTTGAAACGGCAGTGTATAGAGAAAGGATTACATATGAAATATTTAATTTTGGTTCCCGACGGAGCCGGAGATGAAAAGATAGAAGCATTAGGCGGAAAAACGCCTCTTGAGGCGGCAGATATACCTTTTATAGACAGCCTGGCTGCAAAAGGGGAGGTCGGCATGGTAAAGACCATTCCGCCTGGCGTGGCACCGGGAAGCGATGCGGCCAACCTGTCTGTCATGGGTTATGACCCTGCAGTCTATTTGACCGGGCGCTCTCCTCTGGAAGCTGCCAGCATCGGCATCGAGATGTCAGATACGGACGTAGCCTTCCGGACGAATATCATCACCCTTGCCGGCGATGGCCCTTATGAAGAGCTGATCATCAAAGACCACAGTTCCGGGGATATCACCACCGAAGAGGCTGACGAACTGATCAAAGCCGTCAACGAGGCTTTTGCTGATGACAAGATTCAGTTCTACACGGGAACCAGCTACAGGCACTGCATGATCGTACATAACGGCGGAACAGAGTATGAACTGACGCCGCCTCACGACGTGCTGGAGCAGCGGGTAGGCGATCATCTGCCAAAGGGTGAAGGCTGTGAATTCATCACAGAGATGATGAAGAAGAGCTACGACATTTTAAAAGATCATCCTGTCAACAAGGCGAGAATTGAGAGGGGGCTCAACCCCGCCAATTCCCTGTGGATCTGGGGACAGGGCAAGAAGCCGCAGTTGTCTTCCTTCTACGACAGGTATCAGCTCACAGGTACGGCCATCAGCGCGGTGGACCTGATCAAAGGCATCGCCATCTGCGCCGGACTTTCTTCTGTAGATGTAGAAGGCGCCACAGGAACGCTGCACACCAATTTCAAAGGCAAGGCCGATGCCGCCATCAGAGAATTCAGAGACGGCAAAGATTTTGTCTATGTTCATCTGGAAGGTCCTGATGAGTGTTCTCATCAGGGAGATATGGAAGGAAAACTGCAGTGCCTCCACGACATCGACCAAAAAGTGCTCGCACCCATCGTAGAAGCTCTGCGCGAAGATGGAGAAGACTTCAAGGTATTAGAGGTTCCCGACCACAGGACGCCTCTTGCGATCAGGACCCATTCCTCTACGCCGGTGCCTTTTGTCATCTACGACAGCAGGAACGAGAAGGCGCAGGATGAGAGCAGGCAGTTCAACGAAAAATCGGGAGAAATTGGAAGTTATTACGACAGCGGTTTTGCACTTGCAGACCACTTCATATTAGGATAAAATAGAATAGACACAAAGCAGATATTGAGGAATTTTTGATTCCTCTTTTCTGCGTTTTAGGAAAGGGAGAAAAGAGAGTGTGAAAACGAAAAAAAGATTGTCCATGAAGATAGCGGCAGTGGTCTTGATATTGACTATGGGTCTGTCAACGGTTACCGCATATGGTGCGACAGTAACCAGACCGACCATCTCCGCAAAGAGTGCCGTGGTATTAGATGCAGACAGCGGCAAAATCGTCTATTCTAAGAATCCCCATTACAAGAGGGATCCTGTCAGTACCACCAAATTGCTGACCGCTTTAGTCGCGTTGGATCATTTGGAACTGACTGACAAAGTGACGGTAACCAAGGCTGCGGCTAATACGGGCGGTTCCACAGCGAATTTAAAGACCGGTGAGAAGATGACGGTCAAAGATTTGTTATATGCGGCCATGCTGCCATCGGGTAATGATGCGGCGGTAGCCCTTGCCATCGGCGTTTCCGGCAGCAAAGCAAAATTTGCCAAGCTGATGAACAAAAAAGCCAAGGAACTGGGCTGCAAGGAGAGCAATTTCTCCAATCCCCACGGATGGAAGGCGAGCACCCATTACTCTTCGGCCTACGACATGGCTTTGATTACGAAGGAGGCCATGGAGAACAGTGCCATCAAGAAGGCCTGCAGCACGGAGATTTACAGACTGGCAAAGACAAACAAGCAGAAGTCCAGGCTGATTGCGACCACCAATTATTTTGTGGCCAAGAAAAAGTATCCGAAGCTGGGCGTCTTTGCAGGGAAAACTGGGACATGGGAATGGAATAACGCCTCTCTGGTTTCCGCCTGCGAACAGAAGGGAAAAATCATGTACGCCGTCGTACTGAGAGACACCACCAGCGGACGGTATGAGAGCACGAACAAGATATTGAAATACAGCTACAAGAAGGCAGGATGAGAGAGTAACAGATGAGCAGAATAATGAAAAGAACAATTTCATTGATGCTGGCGGCGCTGGTCATTTTGTCCAGTGGAAGCGCCGCTTTCGGGGCACAGACGGTGAGACCCGATATTACGGCAGCGGGTGCCATGGTGTATTGTCAGAATACGGGAGAAATCGTCTACTCTAAAAACAGTCAGAAAAAGTTAGAGCCGTTCAGCGTTACCAAGTTGATGACCGTGCTGCTGGCAGTGCAGAATCTTCCCCTCGACAAGGAAGTGACTGTTTCGGCAGAAGCGGCAAGTCAGAAAGAAGCTTCCATGAATCTGAAGGAAGGGGAAGTTTTGACGGTGGAAGACTTGATCTATGGAGCCATGCTGCCGTCGGGAAACGATGCAGCTTATGCCCTGGGAGAGGCTGTATCAGGCGATATGGATACCTTTGTCAAGTTGATGAACAAGACGGCAAAGAACATCGGCTGTAAGGGAACTCATTTCACCAATCCAAGCGGCATGCAGGCAAAACGCCATTATACGACTGCGTCAGATATGATGGAAATCATCAAGGTGGCTCTATCGAACGACATCATCAGAAAGGCCGCAGGCTCTACCAAATATATCGTTGAGAAGACGAACAAAAGCAAAAAAAGAGTCCTAAAGACACATATCAATTTTCTGAAGGACAAAGATTCAGGTATTTATGCCGGCAAGACGGGATACTGGGACGATTACAACTGCAGTATCGCTCTGGGCTATAAGAAGGACGGGCTGAGCCTCTTTGTCGTCATCCTTGGGGATACTGCCAAAGAGAGAACCAAAGACGTGAAAAAGCTGATCCAGTATGCAGCCGCCAAGGTCGAAGGCTACAAAGTCATCGGAGGCGGCAAAGAAAATGGCAATGTCCGCATCAAACACGGTGCAAAGACAAGCGTAACCGCTTATACCGCTGAAACAGGTTATGCCTACCTGCCAAAGGAGGCATCACCTAAATTGGTTACCACGAAGACGATTATGCGCAGCGACGTTGAAGCTCCGGTCAAAGCGGGAACGGTTGTAGGGACTTATCAGATTTATGTGGCAGATGAACTGGTCAACGAAGTGGATCTGGTGATCAAAGAGGATATCGAGCAAGGCTGGTTCCCTTCTTATCTGGGTATTTCTAATTTTGCCACTATCCTCATCTGTGTAGTAGTTGTTTTGCTGCTGACTTTGTTTCTCTCAATCTCCATTGCGAAGGCCAGATACAGAAGACGCAGGAAAATGCTGAAGAAACAGCGAATTATGGAAATAGCCATGGAAGAGATGAGGAGAGAACAGGAACGAAAGGAAAGAGATTGGCGATTCTAACATGTTTGACATCAAAGAGAATTTAAAAAAACTCCCGGATTGTCCGGGAGTTTATATGCATAAGGACAAGCTGGGACAGATCATTTATGTAGGAAAGGCGATTTCCCTGAAGAACAGGGTACGCCAGTATTTCCAAAGCGCGGCGAAAACCAACCCCAAGGTCAGGGCCATGGTCGCAAATATTGCAGAGTTTGAATACATCACCTGCAGTACAGAGATGGAAGCCCTGATTTTGGAATGCAATTTAATCAAAAAATATATGCCCAAGTACAACGTGCTGCTGCGGGATGACAAGACTTACCCCTATATCGTAGTTACGACCACGGAAGATTTTCCGAGAGTATTGAAGACCAGGATCATCGCAAAGGACGGCAACCGATATTTCGGCCCCTATAGCGATGCAGGCGCAGTCAACCAGATTGTAGATCTGCTGGCCAATATCTATTCGCTGAAACGATGTGCGGCGAAAGAATTTCCTCTGAATCACAGACCCTGCCTCAATTATCACATCAACCAGTGCAAAGGCGTCTGCGTAGGCAAAGTCAGCAAAGAGGAGTACAGGCAGTCCATCGACAAGGTGCTGGAGTTCCTCAGCGGAAAAGAGAAGCCTCTGCTGCGCAGCCTGGAAGAAAAGATGAAGGAAGCTTCTGACAAGCTGGAGTTTGAAGAAGCTGCCAAGTATAGAGACTATATTTCGTCTATCAAAACCATTTCAGAAACCCAGCGGGTGACGATGATCCACGATAAGGATTTGGATGTGGTGCTGCCCGTCAAAGATGAACAGAATTCTTTTATTGCCCTGTTTACCGTGCGGGACGGCAAGCTTTCCGGACGTGAGACTTTTCAGATTCAGACCGATGAAAACGACAATCGGGATGAGATGGGTGCGGAGTTTATCAAGCAGTATTACAGCCAGTGGGCAGTGGTGCCGCCGGAGATTTTGGTGGAAAGTACGCCGCCTGACATAGAGTTACTGGAGGAGTTTTTGAGCAGGGAAGGCCGCAAGGTGAAAATCTTTGTTCCTCAGAAGGGAGAGAAGAGAGCCTTGCTCAAAATGGCGCAGAGCGACTGCATCGAAATGGTCAAGACCCTGTCTGAGAAGGCCAAATCTAATCAGGAAAAGCAAAACGCCATTAGAGAAGAAGTCGCCTCTGTCATCAGGCAGGCGGGTTATATGCCGGCCGATAAACCGGCTTACCGGATTGAATCTTACGACATCTCCAATACCAACGGTGTGGATTCTGTCGGCGCGATGATCGTCTTTGAAGGGCTTTCGCGCATTCGCAAGGACTACAGGCGCTTCAAAATCAAGACTATTGAAGGCCCCAACGATTACGGCAGTCTGCAGGAGATGATCTACCGCAGGTTCAAGCGGGCAAAGGCGGGGGATCCTGCTTTTATCAAAATTCCCGACGCGATCTTCATGGACGGCGGACAGGGGCAGGTTACCGCGGCGCGAAAGGTTTTGACCGCCCTGGGTATGGATATTCCTGTAGTAGGAATGGCAAAGGACGACAGTCATAGAACCCGCGCTATCGTCTTTGAAGATGGGAGGGAGATTCCTCTCCGAGAGAGAAACCTGCTGTTCAAATATGCGGGGACCATTCAAGAGGAAGTGCACCGCTTTGCCATCGACTACCACAGGAGCCTGCGAAGCAAAAACGCGATCCACTCGGTGCTGGACAATATCTCTGGCGTAGGGCCGACACGCAGAAATGCTCTGCTGGGGCATTTTCAGACTATAGAGGCGATCAAGCGCGCGTCTGTGGCGGAGCTGATGAAGGTGCCTGGCATTACGGAAACTGTGGCAGAAAATATAAAAGAATATTTTAGTTGATAATTTTTCATAATAATGGTATATTAGTAAGATAACAAAGAAATTAATGAAAGTTAATGAAAATGGAGGATCAATATGGCAGATAACAAGAACAACATGCAGGATGAGGCAGACATCATCACATTAGAATTTGATGATGGAACTGAACTAGAATGCGAAATCATGGGTGTTTTTGATTATAATGGGAAGGACTATATCGCCTTAATTCCGCTGGACGATTCTGATGACGTTTATATCTACGGATATAACGAAGTTGGAGAAGACGAATTTGAGCTGGTTGATATCGAGGACGACGAGTTATTCCAGAATGTTGTACAAGAGTTCGACGCCATCATGGCAGAAGACGATGGCAGCGTAAACTAACTAAATATACGGACAACCAATCCTGCGGCCGCTGGCTGCAGGATTTTTTCGGTTTTTTGTGGAAAATCTGAGCAGCCACGGCAGCGATGGCCGTCTTTATCCTGTTTTCTTCTGACACTCTTTCGTCATTCTTCGGCAATCGGACATTGACAAAAATATACCGGGGGGGGGTATAATGGTTTTAACAGAATAACAGATTTTGGAAAAACTGCCGGTGCCTTGACGGCAGCAAAAGTCTGTTTGCCTGTGAACTATTTACTTAAGGAGGAGAGTATATGAAGAAATTATTAAGTACATTTCTGTGCATTGTCATGGTTGTCGCATTTATGCCGGCCATGGCCTTTGCAGACTCGGTGGATGATGGCAAGCCTGTTCAGGTGTTTGACAAGGATGGCAATTTAAAAGTTACTGATTACACCATCGAGGATGTCTTTAGCTGGGTAGAGGATGGCGATACCATCAATCTGGCAGGGCAGGCGCTCATAAACAAGCCAGTGGATTTTGATAGTAAAGACATTACTATCAATGGCAATGGCAACACCATCAAAGTGGCAAGCAATTTTCAGGGGCGAAGACATTTGGTCTTCAATGTCGGGGAAGAATCGACGTTGATCATGAACGATGTCACTGTCAATGCCTTTTATAACGATCCTGATGAATATTTTTTTGGTGATAAGTTGAATTTGATTGCAGTCTACAGCGGCGGCAGGGTAGAATGCAACAGCTGTACTTTTAAGAATAACTACGGAAGCGCAGTGAGCCTGGAAGAGTCACTTGGCACGGTCAGTGAAGTGACTCTGAATAATTGCGAGATCACCGGCAATGAGGGATATGGTCATTATTATGAGGATGGTTCTGGAGAAATCGCCGGCGGGCAGTGGGTAACAAACAACCATGCCGCGATAACCGTAGGACAGGGTGGAAAATGCACTATAGATGGCGGTTCCATTCACGACAACACCGGCGTGGTATCACCAGCGATTTTTGTACACTCTGACGGTGAAGCAGTCATCAAAGGGGATGCGAAGATCTATAACAACAATGCGACAAAATGGGGAAGCGCCGTCGGCGTTGTCGGACACGGCAAAGTGACCATGGAGAGCGGCGAGATCAAAGCTAACACAGCAGATGAGCAAGGCGGTGCAATCAAGGTGGAGAACTATGAGCAATGGGGTCAGGGCACTGCTACGCCTGGAGATGGTCCTGCAACCTTCATCATGAACGGCGGCACGATTTCCGGCAATACGGCGCCGAAGGGAACCGGAGGCATTCATGCTTTCAACTTCTTCAACAGCACCAAAAAAGCGGTGATCGAAATCAACGGCGGCACGATTACAGGGAATTCGGTGGATGGAACTAATTCAGCTGGTCTGATCAGAGAGGGCGCCGTACTGAAGCTGAGCGGCAGTCCTTCTATCGACGGAAAAGTATATGTGGAAAATGGCCACAACGATGCCGATGACAATACTGTATTCAGCGAACCTATCATTAAGGTGGCTGATGGATTTGCACCGCTCAAACCGATAGAATTGGATGTTTTTGCTGTGGAAAAAAATCAGAAAACTGTTGAATATCCAGAAGGCGTCGAGGCAGATCCGGCAGATTTTAACCTAAATGTCGGCGAGTGGTGGAATTATTACTGGACTTTGGAAAAGAGTACCGCAGAAAATAATTTCCTGGTATTCTGGCCGCAGCGTCATATCAATTTCAAGGATGGAGATACTGAAGTCGATTCACTGCGCCAGCTTGTCAACGTGGGCGGCAAAATCACAAATCCGGACAAAAACCTACCGACGAAACCGGGTTATATCATCGAGGGATGGTATAAAGAGAAAGAACTGAAAAATAAATGGGACTTCGTCAAGGATGTTGTTCCTGAAGAAGAGTTCGATATGGATTTATACGTCAAGTGGGCGAAGTACACACCGCCGGTGGTTGCTCCGCCGACAAAGTATGAAATAAAGATAGAGAAACAGAACGGCGGCAGCATCACCTCCGATGGAGGTCCGTCCATATCCTTTGGAAGCGATGTGACCTGCAAGATTACGCCAGATGAGGGATATGTGATCAAAGATGTCATTGTAGACGGAAAGA
>URXI01000046.1 GCA_900551775.1 uncultured Eubacterium sp.
TGGTCAGAGCAGGACGGCCTGTCGCAGCATATTTTGACGTAGGATCTGGATTAGTAAGCCTACCCCAGCCGGCTTCACCAAAATGATACATCTGCGAAACGGAATAGGTATCATAAGTCCAACCAGTACGCAGCCACCAAGGAGTATCAATGGCACGGATGGGAGATTTCGGCAGCATAGTTGCTTCGTCGTAAGACAATGGCCAGACATGATAATCACCAGTCAGTGTACCGTCGCTGATGCCGGTGTCATGGTTACGTGTCATACCATCCAGTTGCCTGCGAGGTAGGATGATAGCTTTTTCACTCGCATCCAAATCATTGTAATAGTTATCCAGTTTCTTTTGCAACAGGCTGCCATCGTAGAGACTGCTAGCTGCTTCGCCCCGGCTGACGTCGGTGTCGTAGTCGGTGACAAATAACCCTTTTTCTGAGAGCAGAGTCATGGTTCCATTTCTTGGATGAATGCCTTGAAGGTTCAGACCAATGACCCACCATTCTTTTTCGGCAAACTCAACTTTCTCGTAGAGTTGAATACCTGGCAGGTTGACCTCATTGGCGGGCTCATCAGCATAGACCGTGACAGAGAGGAATAGAGCAGATAGTATCATGCATAAGCAGAGCCCCAGGATCAGCATTGGCCGAATTTTTTGTTGTTCTTTCATAATCATTTTCTCCTTTTGAGATTGCAGTATTACTGTTAGAAGATTATACAAAAAAAGTGTGGGGGGGGGGCAATACTATCAGCGCAAGCCGTGCTTTAACTGCGTGAACCGTTAAAATTTTAATAAATTTACAACGAAATGCAGCGCCCAAAAAGCTAAAAACGACGAAAAACATTTCTAATTAAAATGCTTTTTGCCGTTTTTTTGTACAGTAGTCATTCTGCCGTCCTATTTCTTTTCTTTTCCCCTGGCTTCTTCCAAATAATTGTACAGTGTGAATTTTGAGATATCCAGAAGCTCGCAGACAGTCTGGCCGGATTTCTGAATCATGAACACGCCCCGTTCATCGAGGAATCGCAGGAGCTTGATCTTGGCTTCTTTGTTCATCTTGTCCGGCGGCATGCCGATCTGGGCAAGGCCTTCGGCGATGAGGCTGTCCATCAGGCCGTGAATGGAAGTGACGGGCCTGTCAAATTCGTCGTCACTGGCAAGGCGGTTGGTTTCAAAATATTTGTTATCGGACATGCCTTTGATGGCGTTTTCCAGCGCGACCAGATCTGTGATATCCTGGTTGATGCACATGGAACTATTGAGAATGCCGTCCTCATCGAAGAAATTGACCGTAGAGGAGCGCACCATGCGCCCGTCGGCGGTGTGGGTAATATAGCGGACCTTTTCCATGGCGTGGGTCTCCCGCTTCATGTAGCGCAGGAAGGACTGGGTCGGTCCGTCTCCAATACGACGCCCCGTTACGTGGCCGTTCACGATGTATACGATGGTGTGGTCGATATCGCCCGAAAAGTCGTGGACGACGACTTCTGTGTTGGGGCCAAATTGTGCGGCGATCAAATCGGCTACCTGCTTTAGCTGCTTTTCATTCTTTATCATGTATCGTCTCCTGATTTCCCCCTTAGACCGTAAGGGCACTTTCCAAAAATAACATCTTCATTATATCAAGTTTTGATTCGCATTGCAACTATATATCAAACAAAAAGTTATATTATCAAAATAAAAATTTGAGAGCAAAAACGGCTCGATTCTGTGCACACTTGCTGTTTCGCACATAACAGTGCAAAAGTATTCAAACAAAAAGTTTTTGATTCTAAAAAATAATTTGACCAGGGACGGCAAAAGTGATATTCTTTAACTAGATAATAGTTGTAAAAACGGGAGGGCACGCAAATGGTATTTAGAAATTTTGAGGAGCTGGAGGGTTCGTTTCACGCATCCTCCCAAAAGACCGTCGTCGTAGCAGCCGCACAGGATAAATCCGCTTTGACGGCAGTCAATGCATGCCGCAAAGACGGGCTGATTGACGCGATCCTTGTGGGCGACGAGAAACAGATCAGAGAGGAAATCAAACACTTCCACGGCGAGATGGACGACGCGCCCATTGTCCACGCTGAAACTTTGGAAGAGGCGGCAAAGAAAGCCTGCCTCTGCGTCCGTGACGGCAAGGCGGATTTTATTCTAAAGGGAAAGATCGATACGGGGATTTTGCTCAAAGCGGTGGTGGCAGAGGAGAACGGCCTGCGTACCGGCAAGCTGATGAGCCATCTGGCGTTTTTGAAAATTCCCAACTACCATAAGATCATCGTGCTGACGGACAGCGGCATGGTGCTGTATCCGACATTGGAACAGAAAAAAGAAATCATCGAAAATGCAGTGGAGAACCTGCGCAACATGGGTTATGACGAGCCGAAGGTGGGAATTCTGGCTGCCGTGGAGAAGGTCAATCCCAAACAGCCGGAGACGGTGGATGCTGCAGAACTGACAGAGATGTACAGGCGCGGCGAAATTAAGGACTGCATTGTGGAAGGACCTTTGTCTTACGATATTTTGATGAGCAGAGAATCGGCTCATAAGAAAGGCTTTGACAGCGAACTGGTGGGAAACGCGGATATCCTGGTGGTGCCCAACATGCCTTGTGGCAATATCCTGGGCAAAGCGCTGCTGTTCTCCGCTGAGGCAGATATGGCAGGGCTGATTGTGGGGGCAAAAGCGCCTATCGCATTGACCTCCAGAGGCGCAACAGAAAAAGAAAAACGTCAGTCCCTGCTTTTGGCGGCGGCCTGTGCGAAAGGAGCGAAATAACATGGCAGAATATATCTTAGTAATCAATCCCGGTTCCACCTCCACAAAGGTTGCGATCTGCGATGGAGAGAAGGAACTTGACGTCACGTCCATCGACCACCCGGCAGAGGATCTGAAGGGTTTTAAGGAAATCAACGATCAGCTGGAGTTTCGTAAGGCGGCGGTGCTGGATTACCTCCGGGGGCAGAACCTGGAACTGACAGATCTTTCCGCCATCGCAGCAAGAGGCGGTGTCGTGGGGCAGCTTGACAGCGGCGCCTATCTGGTAGATGAAGCTTTCGCCCGTGCCTCCCGAAATTCTTCGATTCCCCATCCGGCCAATCTCTCTCCGATCATCGCCTATGAGTTAGCGGAGCAGGCTGGAACAGGCATTCATGGATATGTCTACGATGCGGTCTGCGGGTGCGGTGTACCTGATCCGATTTTTACCTATACAGGAGTACCAGAAATCAAGAAACCATTCCTGACCCACGTGCTGAACAGCCGTGCGGTCAGCATCGAACAGGCGAGGAGAGACGGCGTCAAACTGGAAGATACGATTTACATCGTCTGCCACCTGGGCGGCGGTGTTACCTCCAATCTGATCAAAGGCGGCAAGGTTGTGGAATTTGTCGGTGACGACGAAGGCGGATTTTCCCCTGAACGTTCCGGCGGCGTGCCGTGCAGAGAACTGGTCAAATTCTGTTTTCGAAGCGGCCTGACGGAAAAAGAAGTGCAGAAGAAGCTGAAAGGACAAGGCGGCCTGATCGCCTATCTTGGTGTCAACGATCTCAGGGCGGCGGAGAAATTAGCAGAAACGGATCCGCAGGCGAAAACTATCATCGACGCCATGATCATGCAGCTATCGACGGATATCGGTTCGCTTGCCCCGATCGTCTGTGGCAAGGTGGACAAAATCATCCTGACCGGCGGCATGGCGCACTCTGATTATCTGACCAAAGAGATGAAGAAGCGAGTAGCTTTTATCGCTCCCGTCGAAGTGATCCCAGGTACTTTCGAAATGGAAGCCCTGGCGAAAGGCATTCACAGAGTCATCACAGGCCAGGAAGAAGCACATCATATTTAACCTATCAAAAATGGAGCTGACGTTAAATGTCAGCTCTTTTTGCGTGTTTATGCAGGGAGGAGGACCTTTGCACGTCTTGACGAAGCTCGTGGCGGGTGCTATATTGAGAGGAACACTAGGAGGTGACACCATGCAGTTACAGCAATTGGAATATTTCGTCAAAGTAGCAGAACTGGGCAGCCTGAACAAAGCGGCAGAGGTGTTTTATGTGACACAGCCGGCGCTGAGCAAGGCGATTCAGAACCTGGAGCAGGAAATTGGCGCTGAAGTGCTGCGCAGAACCAACAAAGGAGTGTCCATGACCGAAGACGGAAAAAAGCTCTACGAATATGCCAAGGTCATCCTGTCACATGTGGATTTAATCAGAGATATCAAGGCCAAAGATGCACTGCAGACTTTGGCAGTGGCATCCTATCCACTGATTTCCATGTCACGCATCATCGCCGACTTCTATAACCGTCAATCGGACAGGAACGTGACTATCAGACTGAAAGAGGACAGGCTGATGCAGGTCATTGATCACGTGTACGAGGGGAGGGATGAAATCGGTTTTTTGCTGATCAACAACTCCCAGCTGCGGGAAGTAAAGAACACGCTGAAATTTAAGGGACTGTCGTTAGAAATCCTCGGACACGACACCTGGTATGCAAATGTGGGCGAACATAGTCCCTTGTACGACAAAGAACTGGTCACTATGGAGGAGCTGATTCAGTATCCCATCGTCAGGCTTCATGACGACCACTATTCCAATCTGACCAATTATCTGCGTATTGATGGGATTTTGCTCCGGGACAGCCGGAAACACATTTATGTCAGCGATAACGCCGGACTGGTAAATGTGATGCGTCATACAGACGCTTACCGCTTCGGACCGGGTCTGAGCAACCGGGACTTTGCGGATCTCGGCATCAGAAGCATTCCAATCCGAAACTGTGATGTAGATGTGGTGGTGGGATGGATTAAAAAGAAGTCTGCCGCTTTGAGCTTTATTGGGGAAGAATTTGTGCATCTTCTGGAGGAGTGGACAGAGAAAGAACTTGAAAGAAAATAGAAAATGAGATGCTGCCGGGTGCAGATGGTGATCGATACCATTTGTACCCGGTTTTTGATTTATGATTCGACTTGCAAGACATGCGGGGGATTGGCTGGAGGCTGTGGCTGTGACAGACTCCGTTTGCTATAAAAATAAGTTATTACTCAGGTCGGAAAAAAGTGAATTATACAAGTTGATAGAAAATTGATAAAATTCAATTAAACGATGACGAGGCGCCCAAAGTCATGTAAAAGAAAGGATCGATACGATATGAAAGAAATTTTTATAAAGATCAATGAATACATCGAGCAGCACCGCCAGGAGATGATTGACTTATGGGAGGAACTTGTGAACATCGACAGCGGTACTGACAATGCTGCCGGCGTTATGGAAGTCTGTACCCTCTTGCGGAAACGGATGAGTGCCGCGGACATGCAGACGAAAGTCATCGAGAGCGGACCGGCAGGGCCGGTTTTGGTCGGTGAATGGAACAAGGAAGCGGATACTGCACCCATCGTCCTCATCGGCCACATGGATACTGTTTTTTCTGACGGCACGGCAAAGGAAAATCCGTTCCGTATTGACGAGAAAGGCCATGCCCACGGACCAGGCGTGCTGGACATGAAGGCAGGACTGGTCATTGCAATCTATGCAGTCAAAGCGCTGCAGGCTGTGAGCTACGACAAGCATCCTATAAAGTGCATATTTGCCGGAGATGAAGAAAAAATCCATTCGCTGTCCAACGCCAAAGTGATTCTGACAGAGGAGATAAAAAGCGCGGCAGCAGCTTTTAACTTTGAAACCGGCTATATGGATGACGGTCTGGTAGTAGGCAGAAAAGGCGGCGGAATGGCGGTTTTGACGGTACACGGTGTGGCAGCTCATTCTGGGATTGCACCAGAAAAGGGAAGAAGTGCAATTTTGGAGATGTCTCACAAGATCGTGGAGCTGGAAGGGAAAAATGATCTGGAGCGGGGAAAGCTTATCAACTGCGGCGAAATCACTGGAGGTACCAATTCTAACACTATTCCGGGAGAGTGCCAGGTGGTCATCGCCTTCCGCTTCCCATCAGTAGCAATACGTGATGAAATCGTCGCAGATATTCAGGCAGCAGCCGACTGGACCCATGTGGAAGGGACGGAGGCAAAGGCTGAGGTCAAAGCAATGATGGAGTGCATGGAAAGCACGGGCAGCGTATTGGAACTGTTTGAGCATGTAAAGCGAACAGCGCAGGAATGCGGATATGGAGACGTCCACGCCTTTACCGTAGGCGGCGTATCTGATTCAGGAATCGCTGTAACAGAAGGCGTACCGGCGGTCTGTGCCATGGGCGTCAAGGGAGAGGGAAATCATACGGCAAAAGAATTTGCTGTCGTAGATTCCCTGTTCAGCAGGACGCTCTTGGCAGCCAGCTCGATTTATACTCTATAAGGAGGAAAGAACAATGGAAGAGAAAAAAGATAAAATAAAGATTGGAATCGGCGCATGGATTGCCCTGATTTTCTTTATCATCATATTATCCGGTGTATTCAGAACCAGCGATACACCACTGAAAATATTGGATTTGACCAATTTAACAGGAACATTTGGACTGATCGGTGATACAGAGAGCAATTTTATGGGAAGCGGAGGAAGCGGCGCCAAAGATGGTTTCATGGCAGGCCTCAATCTGCTGCCAGGTATCATGCTCTTTTGCGGGCTGCTGGGCGTCTTTGAACAGATGAAAGCCTTTGACGCTTCAGAAATCGTGTTCAGACCGATTCTAAAGCCCCTTCTCGGCATTCCCGGAAGATGCGGCGTCGCTTTTGTCAGCAGCTTTAACGGCTCAGACGTGGCGGCTATCATGACCCGGGACCTCTATGAGGCAGGAGATATCACCGATGACCAGAGAACCATATTTGTATCTTATCAATACGCGGCTTCCGCCTGCATCACCAATACCATTAACTGTGGTGCGCCGATTATCGCTTTTTGTCCCATCGCCCTTGGAGTCATCATCGTCATTGAGTTTGTCTGCAAGCTGATCGGAGCCAACCTGGTTCGTTTGATTCTAAGACTGTCTAACAAGAAGAAAGGAGCGTAAGTCATGAGCGAGAATAAACAATTAACAAAAAAACCGTCCATCATCAGCACGTTCTTAGGGGGCTGCTACAGGGGATTCGAAGTAGGGATCAAAAATATCGTTCCAGCCATGATTTTAGGATATACCCTGGTTTATATCTTACAAGCCACAGGTGTCATGGATTTGCTGGGAAGCGTGCTGTCACCAGTTATGGGCGTCTTCGGACTGCCGGGGGAAGCTGTCGCCGTGCTGATTTCAGCCTTCTTTGCCAAAGCGGCAGGCTGTGGCCAGCCACTATGTATGCCAGCGGCATTCTCACCATGGGTCAGGCGACCATGCTGTTTCCGGCCTGTATCCTCATGGGAACCCTCATTGGTCACTATGCCAGAATCGTGCTGGTGGCCGATGCTGATAAAAAATGGCACGGGCTGCTTCTCGCCGTACCTCTTTTTGACGCAGTGATTTCACTGTTTATGATGAAAATCATTTTGGCCTTTATGGGTATCGAATAGGAGGGATGGACAATGTCAAAACAAATCGCTCTGACCATGCAGCGGGCGGGCATGTTTCTCATCGTGACCGTGATGCTGCTGGATCAATTTGTCTTTCAGATTGAAGAGGCTTTTCTTCTGACCTGCGCCATCATTTCGGCGGTACTTCTGGCCGTCTCCATCACCAGGTTAAAATACATAGAAGTAAAGGAAGAATCTCGTCACGCCGGAAAATAGACGACAAAACAGAGTATAGGATGATTATCCTGTACTCTGTTTTATAGAGGTAATCTGATCCTTCCGTTTACAGATACCAACTTCTTGACCTGCATTCTCTATCTGGGACTGGGATGCAGCGTCATTGCCTTTTTCTGCGCCAACTATTCCATTTCCATCATCGGTGCGACACGCAGATAGCGGATCAAAGAACTGAGTTGCAGTTCTTGCCAGAGATTTGCCGGAAGACGTGTCCGTACAAGCAGAATCCCTTTTGATATGTTATACATAGTTACCCGAAGGCGCCATAAGAGTGAGCCTCCGGGTTTTTGTTTTTTCTGCCGGTTGATGACTAAAATATCACAGTATCGCAAATAATAATAAGAACTTATGAGAAACGAGGGGCTTATTTATGTGGCTTACGATTGCTGTGATTTCGACGCTGTTTATCGGTGTCTCTACTATACTGTCCAAAATCGGCATCAAAGATGCGGACGCCTATGTAACTGGCGCAGTGACAAATTCCGTATTACTGCTGGCCTTTGCCGGCACAGCGCTGTTCACCGGTAAATTTGACCAGATCCCCGATATGGGTATGTGGACCTGGCTTTCCATTGCCGCTTCCGGCGCGGTGCTGTCTGTATCCTGGGTCTTTTACTTTCTCGGCCTCAAAGGCGGCAGTGTCAGTGTCTTTCTTGCCATTCAAAGCCTGACAATCGTGGTTTCCATGGTGCTGTGTGCCGTGTTTATCAAAGAAAAGATTACCCTGTTCATGATCATCGGCACGGTGATGATTATCACCGGTACACTTTTGATGATGGATCGTGAAGAACTGTCCGCTCTGAAAAACAAGAAAATCTGGCAGAGCGACCAGAGGTGGATCCTCTTTGCAGCGATTTCTGCGGTCCTGGCTTCGGTCTCTTACGTCATCGTCAAAGCGGATAAAGCGCCCATCGACACCAATGTCACATCCACCTTCCGCTATATTATCGTGGTGGCTTTTTTGTGGATCATATTCCTGGTGAAGAAAAAACAGAGCAGTTTTAAGGAAATCGCACCCAAATGCTGGCTCTTTATTCTGCTGGGTGCTGCAGCGTCCGGCGCCGGCCACGTTTTGGTTTACAAAGCACTGTTCCTGGGCAAAGCGGCGGTCATCATGACCATCTACCGTATGGGCATGGTCATTTCCATCATTCTGTCGAGAATCTTTCTCCATGAAAAGCTGCAGAAGAAGGGCTGGTTCGGCTTTGCGCTGTTGGTAGCAGGTGTCGTTCTCTTTGCCGTAGGGCGATAGACTTAAAATTTTGCTAATTATGCTTGTCATATGGGTAGTACTTGTGGTAGAATATATGAGCAGCATGATTTGTTAGCTCAGCTGGGAGAGCGTCTGGGTGACAACCAGAAGGTCGGCGGTTCGAGCCCGCCACAGATCACCAATTATATTGAAAACGCAAGGTCTTGAGGATATCAGGTCCCTGCGTTTTTTGTGTAGGAGAAACATCTGCCTCAAATTGAGTTTGCCTGATTTTCGTGCTATAATGTAAATATAGAGCTTTGCCCTCATCGGTGTGAAAGCGAATCCCCACTTGAAAAGCTGTTTGTTTAGGAGGAAATCAAAAATGAAGAAAATAGTATTATTTCATGGTACTCCTGACAGAATTGTAGTACCGACATTTGGTTACGGAGATGAAAAGCATGACTATGGCAAAGGGCTTTATTTGACGGAAAATCTGGAACTCGCAAAAGAGTGGGCGGTTTGCAGACCGGCAGAAAGTAATGGATGGGTTCATAAATTTGAATTAGATACAGAGGAACTTAAAATCTTGGACTTTCAAGAAATAAATGTTCTTTCGTGGCTGGCTGAACTGATGAAGCACAGGGATGTGGCGGATTCTAGGAGATATAGGCTGTTAGCAGCGAAATTCATCGAAAAATATGGCATCGATACCAGCGGCTATGATGTTATCAAAGGTTGGAGAGCGAATGCTTCATATTTGAGAGGTGATGGCAATGAGAGCGTACGATGAAGTTTATTTGAATGATGTAGTGGAAAACCAGGGGAAACTCTTTGACATTGCGGCACAAACTTATGCTGATAAAAGTACGGTGGATTTTATCAAGGCATATATGGCAAGCAAGACACGAAAGAGTATTGATGAAGGAAGTGCATATGTCAACACAATGGATGCGAAGACTCTGCTTGCCTATTTTTTGGACACGGAAGGATATAGCTTTCAAGATGGCGAAGCTCTTGCGGGCTTTATGCCGGATTGGATCGGAGAGTTTTATGCCTATTACCAATGGTATTATAACATCTCCAGTGCTAAAGTCGTTAAAAAAATTCCGCTTGATTTTTTGATGAAAGCATATTATGGCCTCCATGATTTGGAATTGGACTTGGCAGTGCAAAAAGTAGGTGAAGTATGATGAAACTCGTTTGTTTTCATAATCCCAACGAAGAAAATGGATATTTGAGCAACTGGTATCAAAGCCAGTTCGAATTAGAGAATATTGCATTTTCGTCGATGGAACAGTATATGATGTTTCAAAAAGCAAAATATTTTGATGATAAGGTTACGGCAAGCAAGATACTTAAATCAGATGATGTTTCAAAAATCAAGGCCTTGGGACGGCTTGTCGCAGGTTATGATGAAAAGGATTGGAACGGTATCAGACAAATCGTTGTATACCGAGGACTTTTAGCGAAGTTTTCTCAAAAACCGGATTTAAAGCAGCGGCTCATGGATACGGGAAACGCGATGATAGCCGAATGTGCGGTGAAAGATACGATTTGGGGTATCGGTTTGTCGATGAATGATCCTGAGCGATTTGACAAATCTAAATGGAGGGGACAAAACCTGCTCGGATATGCACTTATGATGGTTCGGGAGGAATTGCAAAAGAACTAGGGGAGTTATCTTCTCTTCAACAAAGAAACGGTGTAGAGTAATCATATTGATCTACACCGTTTCTGCGCTATTCTATCGCCATCCTGGCAGCAGTTTCCCCGTGGATGATTGTCGTATCGAAGAGCGGAATATCCGTATGCTCCTGCTGCATCAGCAAGCCAATTTCTGTACAGCCGAGAATGACGCCTTCAGCACCCTCGTCTGTCAGGCTGTCTGCGATTTGGTAAAACCGGTTTGATGATTCTTCGCGGACGATGCCAAAGCCAGTCTCGTCGTAGAGGACATGGTCGATGAACTTCCGATCTTCCAGCGCAGGAATTACCACTTCCAGGTCGCACGCTGTCAGCCGCCCTCTGTAAAACTCTTCTTCCATAGTAATCCGCGTGCCGAGGAGACCGATTTTCTTGATACCCTTCGCCAAAATTGCGTCTGCTGTAGCGTCTGCAATGTGCAGCAGTGGCGTTTTGATTTTGCTCTGCAGAAAAGGAGCATGTTTGTGCATGGTGTTGGAACAGATGATATAGAAGTCACATCCAGCGGCCTCGATCTGTCTTGCACCTTCCAAAAGAACCTGTTCCTGTTCATCTCTTCTGGTCACAAAGACCTCCTGCAAGTTGACGTTAGCTAGGACCATCTTGGCACAGTTATACTCCCCCAGTGCATCGGCAATATAGTTGTTGATGTACTCGTACATCTGAAGAGAAGAGTGCCAGGACAGACCGCCGATCATACCGATTGTTTTCATCATTATACCTCCGATTATCTATTTTGTTCAGTTTACTCCAGGGTGGGAGCGTTGTCAAATGTCAGCGCAGCTGCAGGCTCGCATCGCGTACTTTTTGCTTGCGAAAATACGCAAAGCGTGTTATGGTAAAAGAAAAAGGAGATAGATACCATGGACAAGAGAGAACTATTGATTCAATTGAGGAAAAGCACGGGGATGAACAGGAGACAGTTCACTGAGTATTTTGGAATTCCTTACCGCACTATGCAGGATTGGGAGCTTGGCAATCGCGAGATGCCCGAGTATCTGCTCCGCCTGATGGTCTACAAAGTCAAGATGGAGAATCTGCAAAAGGAGGAAGGAGAAGATGACAAAGAAAAATGAGATTGTTTTGTTTGAGACGGAAGATAAGTGTGTTTTGTTACCAGTCTCGCTAGAAAACGATGCGGTATGGCTTAGCGCAAATCAAATGGCGCTGTTATTCGAAAGAGATGAAAAGACAATCAGAAAACATGTCAACAATGTTTTCTCTGAAGCAGAAGTGGACAAAGAAAACAACACGCAAAAAATGCGTGTTGATGGAGTAAAACAGTTGGTTCCGTTTTATAGCCTGGATGTCATCATCTCTGTCGGCTATCGTGTCAAATCCAAACGAGGCGTAGAATTCCGCCGATGGGCCAATAAGGTTTTGAAGGAATACATAATCAAAGGCTATGCTGTCAACCATAACCGTATGAAACAGTTGAACGAGGTGATACGGGTTATGAAAAGAGCAGAGAGCCGCCTTGACACGAAGCAGGTACTGTCAGTGGTAGAGAAATACAGCCAGGCATTGGAACTGCTGGATGCCTATGATCATCAAAATATGATGCGCCCCAAAGGCAACAAGGCTACTTACCTTTTGACCTACGAGGAATGCCGGGAAGTGATTGACAGCATGAAATTTGGCAGTGAAAGCGAGCTGTTCGGAAACGAAAAAGACGATTCTTTCAAAGGCAGCCTTGGCGCAATTTATCAAAGTTTCGCAGGCACAGACGTATATCCCTCCCTGGAAGAAAAAGCAGCCAACCTGTTATATTTCGTGACTAAAAACCATGACATTCTGCCCAAAGAGATGAAGTCGATTTGCTAGGCAGAATTTATGCTGGAGTTCCCCAGCTTTAGCTGGAATGGAACTCGTCGTACAGTTTCTCTGATGGGAACAAGAGAATTGCAGCGACGATATTCTTGTATTTCTTAGACAAGAACGGCGTCTTGTTCACCGATGGAGAAAAATTGATTGACGATCATACGCTGGTGGCGCTTACCATCATGATTGCAGAATCCAAACCTGAAGAAAAAGAAATGATGATCAGCGTAGTCATGAACTGCATAGAGTCCATTTGATCTTGTCAGAGGGATATCATATTAGAAGAGAAGGGAAGAGGAGAATGGCAAAGAATAGAATTATCACCGTACAGGATGTTCCAATTACGGTAGCAGCCGCAGATGTGGACGATTATATCTGCATTACAGATATGGCAGCGGCAAAATCCGATCATTCGAGAGCGGCAGACGTAGTGAAGAATTGGTTAAGAAACAGAAATACTTTAGATTTTTTAGGAACTTGGGAAGAAATTTACAATCCTAATTTTAAAGTGGTCGAATTCGACCACTTTAAAAAAGAAGCGGGTCTACATACATTTGTGATAAGCATATCCGAATGGATTGATAAGACCAATGCCGTCGGTCTATACGTGAAGCGGGGGCGTTATGGCGGGACTTTTGCACATAAAGACATCGCTTTTGAGTTCGCCTCAGCAATCAGTCCGGTGTTCAAGCTCTATCTGATCAAAGAATTTCAACGCCTGAAAACAAAAGAAGGCGATTTGGAAAAGCTGGAGTGGAATGCGAAGCGTTTTCTAACCAAAAACAATTATTTGATACATACGGATGCAGTGAAAAACTATATTATCCCGAAAGGAACTTATCGAACAGACTTGAGCTGGCTGGCCTATGCCGACGAAGCAGACATCCTGAACGTTGCGCTGTTTGGATTCACCGCAAAAGCCTGGCGAGCGGAAAATCCAGACTTGGCGAAAAAGTCAAATGTCCGCGATTTTGCATCGATCAATGAACTGACTGTGCTTTCTAACTTGGAAACCCATAATGCGCAGATGATCAGAGAAGGAAAGAACAAAGAAAAGCGCTTTACGATTTTGAAGGAAATCGCAGCATATCAACTGAGCGTTTTGAACGCTGCCGATGAACTGAAGTCGCTGCCGCAGGGACAGTAAAGTAGGACGAAGAAAAGAAATGAGGCTCCATGCTGTCAAGAAATAGAGTATATTTGATAATTGCAAAACATGAGCAGCAGTGATATGATAAAAACAGGTTAGTAAAAATATTAGTAAAGCAAGGAGCGGCGACAGATGGCAGAGAAACTATCAGTGAAGATCTATAACGATGTAAAAAAGGATATTGAAAACGGCGTACTAGACTCGAAAACTTTCATCAGTGAAGCGCAGATGGCAGAGAAGTATGGGGTGAGCAAGGCACCGGTTCGAGACGCCCTGCATCTGTTGAGCAAACAGGGCTACCTTATCAGCTACCACCGCAAAGGCTATATGGTGAATTCCTTTACCATTGACGAGATCAACCAGATTCAGGCCATAAGAAAACAGATTGAAAAACTGTCGGTGGAACTGATTATTGAAAATGCAACGGATGAGCAGATTGCATCTCTGCGTAAATATACGACAGAAGGTGATAAAATCGAGAACCCAAACCAGGCGTTCCATATGGCCATGGCTGCCATATCGGGGAATCAATTCCTGCCAGAAGCCTTAGAGAATTTTCTGAGCAAAATAACCCTGGCCAGAGCGAACAACAACCTGGAAGTGGGAAAACATGATAAACTGATCGACGCACTCCTTGCGAGAAACGTTACGGAGGCGATGGAACGCTTAGACGATGACATTGCGTTCCTATAGCAAAAGAATGGAGAGATATCTGTAGAAAAGATGTCTCTTTTTTTTGAGAAAATATTGACAAATCAAAAAATGATGCTAGAATGTTACTAAACATACTAGTAATATTTTGAGAGTGACTTTGTTAGATAAAGGAGCGACAATGAAGCAATGGAATAAATTTGAAGTTTTCCGCAGCCGTGTTCCGGCGGCACAGAAGGAAGCTTACTTTGACACTGGGACAACGGGACTGATTCCGGATTTTATCTATGACGCAGCCAGGTCTTTTGAAAAAGATCGGTATCAGAATGTGGCGCATGTATGGAACTGCGGGGGAGAACCATGTCATATCCTGGAGATGATGGAGTGGGCAAAGACAGCTCTCGCAAAAATGATCCATGGTGACAAAAATGACATTTTTTTTGGACAGAATGCATCCCAGGGGTTTTCCATATTGACCACTGGGCTGGAACTGGGACCAGGTGACAATGTGGTTCTGCCGGATAACGGATGGATGAGCAACCGATTTGCCTGGCAATGCAGAGAAAAAGATGGGCTGGAAATTCGCTATGCCGAGACAAAGGACGGCAAGCTGACGCCGGAGTCAGTTTTTGCGCAATGTGACGAGCATACCAAAGTCGTCTCACTGGTCTATGTAGACAGTGCTACAGGTTATCGCTGTGATGTTGACGTTATCGGTGAATTTTGCCGCAGCAAAGGAATTTGGTTTGCTGTAGATGCAGTTCAGGCCTTGGGCGTATTGCATGTGAACGTAGAGCGGTCGAAGATTGATTTTTTAGTTGGAAACGATTACAAATGGATGATGAACTTCTGTGGCACAGGATTCGGATATGTCAGCCCTCGTTTGCGAGAAAAGCTGCAGCAGCGCAGCGCCGGCTGGATGTCAGACGACGAACGCTTTAATACAGCAAAATGGAAGCTGCGCCTTCGCGACGATGCAGGTCGATTTGAGTTTGGGTATCCTGACGTGGCAGGCATTTACGGGCTCGGTCTGATGGCTGAGGCATACAATAAGCTGGGTGCGCAGGATATTGAGGACTATGTTTTAGACTTGACCGATGGACTTTATGATCAAGCAGCTGTCTCTGAGACAATAGAAATCCTCAATAAAACCGACCGAACCCATCGATCCCCCTTGGTGAATATCAAAATAAAGGATTCGGAATTAACCACGCAGAAGTTAAAAGAAGAGGGTGTTATCGGAGAAATCAAAGACAGACCTGAGGGAAGAATTCTCAGGGCTGCCATACATTACTATAACAACAGAGCCGATATAGAAAAGCTTTGTGCAGTATTGGAAAGGAGAGGGCAATGAAAGAGGTGGAAAAAATGATATTAAATCACTGCAGACTGGTTTCTGCCTTGTCGGGAGGCATACAGTCGGAAAATGGAAGCGTAGAAGTTCGCGATGGAAAGATCGTCAAAGTCAGCAGCAGCCCTGTGGCAGAGGGGGGCAGCTTTGACTGCCAGGGCAAGACCTTGCTCCCCGGACTGATTGACCTCCACACCCACATCACCGTCCTTGGCGGCGTGGGGGCTGACAAACTGCATACGCCCATGGGGCTTTTGGTCACAGCGGCAGAACATGTGACCCATTATTTAGACCATGGATTTACAACCATCAGGGATTGCGGCAGTTCTCTGCGGGCAGCTAACTTTGTAAGAGATATGGTGAAAAATGGCTCTTTGGAAGCACCGGATATCATCTCCTGCGGACGGGCGATCATGACGACAGAAGTAGAAGAAGGGAACCCCTTGGCTTCCCATTTGGCCTTTGCAGATGGATGTGATGAGATGACAAAGGCTGTGCGCAGAGAAGCGGCAGAACAGGCGGATTTTATCAAAATCTTTACATCTGGAGCCGCGGCAAATCCAAGCGGCATTCCGACACAGGCGATTATGAACCGCACCGAACTACATGCCATCGTAGAGGCTGCTGCAATGAAGGACAAGTATGTAGCTGCACATTGCCACAGTGATGCGGCTATCCGGCTTTGCATTGAGAGCGGTGTCAAAACCATTGAACATGCTACCTATCTCAGTGACGAGAGCCTGGAAATGGTGATGGATAAGAAGGATTGCTACCTGATTCCGACCCTGGCTGTCATGTATATCGGAGATGGACCTCGAAAAGAGTATTGGTCAAAACGTCTTGGACCTATGTTCAGGCACTGCACCGAAGCCATGGAAAAAGCGTATTCCGCAGGTGAGATATTGGGCTTTGGAACAGATTGCTGCGCAGGAGATGATTGCTATGAAAACGGAATCGAATTCAGGTTTCGGAGAGAAAATTGCCATATGAAAGATGTCGATATTCTTCTTCAGGCAACGAAGTATAATGCGAGAATCGCAGGGATTGAAGACCAGGTTGGAGAAATTAAAGAAGGACTCAACGCCAATTTGATTCTCATAGACGGAAAACCGGATGAGGATATTTCCGCAATGTACGGAAGACCTGATAAGGTTTGGAAAAATGGAAGACTGGTGAGAGAAGCAATTGTTTAAAGGAGACTGATAAAATGAAAGAAGTAGATGAAGCTTTAAAAGCTTTAGGCATTGAACTTCCAAATGTTGAAGATCCAATGGCAAACTATGTAAGTGTTCAGAAGGCCGGGGAAATTTGGTTCTTTTCTGGAGCAGGCCCGATGAGAGGTGGAAGGCCTACGAAACTTGGAAGACTTGGGGAAAATGTAACTACTGAAGAAGGGTATGAAGCAGCACGCCAGGCAGGAATCAATCTGCTGACAACTTTAAAGAATGCCCTTGACGGAGACTGGAACAAACTAGATAGGATTGTGAAAGTGCAAGGATTTGTCAATAGTGCGCCGGACTATTTTGAACAGCCAAAGGTAATCAATGGGGTATCTGATCTGTTTGCAGAAGTTTTTGGCGACAGAGGCAGACATGCGCGAACAGCTGTCGGGGTCAACGTATTACCTTTTGGGATACCAGTAGAAGTAGAAATGATCATCAAGGTCAGATAGAAAGGATTAAAAAATGTTAACAAAGATTGAAGCAGTAAAACTGCCATGGAAAGTGAGAATTTTATACGCATCGGGGGATATCGCTAAATCCACCATCGTGGTTATGACTATGATGTTCTCCCTCTACTTCTATACCGAAGTAATTGGAATCAACAGCGGTGTGGCGGCGACAATTATTCTCGTTGCAAAAATTTGGGATATCGTCAATGACCCGATGATGGGTGCCATTGTAGACCGCACCAGATCCAAAGACGGCAAATGCCGGATGTGGCTGAAATATATGTCTGTTCCTGGCGGCGTTCTTCTTGCCCTGGCCTTTTTCATGCCGGAACTGACCATGACCGGGAAAATTATCTGGGTTGCAATCACCTATATCCTTCAGGGCATGGGAAGTACAGCTTTGATGATTCCTATGAATACGATGATGGGACGTCTGACCAGTGACCCGGTGGAAAGAGCCGTATTGAATCAGGTGAAAAGCATATTTGCACTGATTCCAAGCCTGGCAGTACCTGCTGTAACCATGCCCCTTGTCATGGCGTTAGGGAAAGGCGATATGCAGAAAGGTTTCCTGTATGTAGGAATTCTATATGGCGTCATCTTTGCACTATTCAACTTGACCGTGTACTGGGGTACAAGGGGTTATGAACCGCTGGAGCATTTGGAAGAAAGCGCAGAAGGAACTTTGCAGAGAGAAAAGGCACCTCAGCCTTCACTTGGCGCTGCATTGAAAGCTTTGCTGCAGAATAAGCCGTGGCTTTTCTGTATCGGCCTCTATATGGCCGATATGATTGCCATGTCCATTTCCAATACGGTATTGACCTTTTACTGCCAGTATAATCTGCAAAATATCAACATCATGTCTGTGATGTCCATGAGTGCCAGCTTTGCAGGACTGCCGATTTATTTTACATTGAGTTTGTTTATCAAGAAGTTTGGCAATTCCGGAACATCTGTGCTTGGCTGTGTTCTGACGATTCTGGGATATGGGATCAGATTTCTCTTCCATGATGCCAACATGGCAGTCATTGTTACAGGCTGTGTAATTGGCGGGTTTGGGGTAGCCCTTGTGGGCAGCACCGTACTGCTGTGCATCTTTGACGCAAAGGTCTATGGCGAATGGAAGACCGGTGTGGATAACGAAGCCATTTTGATGAGCGGATACTCCGTATCCTATAAGACGGGACAGACCTTGGGAGGGCCTATCGCGGGCTATCTGCTGATGACGGTTCCATATGCAGCGCAGGCGGCAGTACAGGAACAAAGCGTGCTGAATCTGTGGTTCTATGAATCCACCCTGTTCCCTGTTGCAGGCTTCGTGCTGGCCCTGGTATTCGCCCTGCAATTAAGAAAATATGAAAAACGCGTGCCGCAGATGAGAGCAGAGATTGAAGCGAGAAAACAGAATCCGGCTGCATAGGAATGGAGGAAGCTTGACATGGAAAAACTGAATTTGATATTAAAACCCCATTGGGATGAGGAGACCGTCGCTTATATGGATGTGGCGGGAGCTATTGCGGCAGAGGGAATTTCCTCTTTGGAACCGGCGCTGAATTACTGCTGCGACGCATGGAACCATATCGTCCCCTTTCCCGAATATGAGGATCTGACCATAACAGATGACCTGGGGGAGATGCCATATGAGCTGAAAGCCAGCCCATCTAATTTTGGAGGAATCAACTACAAGGGATTTTACTTCAAAAGGGACATCAAAGGTACTTTGCGGTGGAGCTACCGCATTTTCCCGAGAATTCTGCCGGAAGGCTATTCCAGCAGTCCCTATTATGATTTCAGGAATGAGCCTTTTGGACTGACCGGCTCAGGCTGCTTTGCCTTTATTTTGCCAGATAGTGATGCAAGGTGCCTGTTCTCCCTCAAATGGGATATGTCGGAGATGCCTGAAGATGCCAGGGCAATCTGGTCTTTTGGAAAAGGTGATGTGGAAAGAGAAATGACCACCTGGGAAGCCAGATTCACCTTCTTTGCGGCAGGTGTCATGAATGCAGAAGAGGATGGCGAGTTTGGCATCTACTGGTTTGGCGAACCGACTTTTGATATCAGACCGGTAACCGTGCGACTAAAAGAACTTTTCCGGTACATGGCGGTGTTCTTCCAGGATGATGACCCCTCCTACAAAATCATTCTGCGCAGGGATCCTTTTGAAAAGAGCGGCGGCGGTTCCGGCGCCCAGAGGGCCTTTATCAGCGGATACAGTGCCACTGGTGTGACGGATGCAGAGCAGTGGGCCTGCACCCTTGCCCATGAGATGGTGCATAACTGGCCGATTGCTGATGATGCGGTAACTGGTACGGGAACGTGGTATACAGAAGGCATGGCCGAATACTACAGCGCAGTGCTGCCCTATCGAATCGGGCTGGTCGATGCAGCCTATACGGTAAAGCAGCTCAATATCAAAGGCAGGGAACGATATCTGGACAATCCGTACAGGGAAGTCGCGAATATGGAACTGCCAAAGATCCAGTGGCAGGATCGACGCGCCCAGACTGTTGCCTATGGCAGAGGGTTTGTGTATCTTTCAAATGTGGAGGCGCAGCTGCGCCGCAAGGGGGCAGGCAGCATCGACGAGATTGCGCCAAAATACAATTTCCAGCATCCGCTAAAAGAATCCGACTGGATCGAGTTCATCACAAAGAGGCTGGGCGAAGAGTCTTTGGCGGACTTTGAGGACATGAAGGCTGGAAAGCTGCAAATTCCGGATCCGGACGGCTTCGGAGATGCATTTACCGTAGTGGAAGACGAAATCGAATTAGACGGCAAATTGGTAAAATCCTATAAATGGGTGCTTCGATAAACGAAAACAGGTGATGGATTTTGCTGGCAGAGTTGATTAAATGGAGATCAAAAGGGGGCGCACGGTCGTCAGCATATCGCAGACACCCCTTCGCCCCCTGGTATGTTCAGACTTGCTCAGCACAAGACCATATACAGCAGATGTGCGCTGATTCCAGCGCAGAGACCACCGATAGTGTGGCACAGGATGGCATGACCGGTGAGATTCCTGAAGTGAATGGAATCCATCATGGCCACATGGGTGCTCAGATAGCCGCTCCAGCACATGCACATGGCGGTGAAGACGGCAATGTCCTGTGCCCCGGCCAGACCGGAGGACAGAAGGCCGGGCACCAGGCCAATGGCCGCCCCAGCA
>URXI01000047.1 GCA_900551775.1 uncultured Eubacterium sp.
CAGAACATCACCAGATTTCCGTATGAAATTGTCCGCCTGGCGGAGGATATTGCGGGCGGACTGATGGTCACTATGCCGAGCCAGAAAGACTTTACGTCTGATACGGTGGTCGGCAAGAACGGTGAGACAGTCGCAGACATCTGCAACAAATACTTTGCAGGCCGAAGTGACGTGAGCACAGAGGACAGGATGCGCGTCCTCAGGTTCCTGGAAAACGTCTGCCTGGGCAGTGCTGCCGTAGGCTACAGGACGGAATCTATGCACGGCGCAGGCTCCCCGCAGGCGCAGAGAATCATGATCGCAAGACAGGGGAACATTGAACAAAAGAAAGAATTTGCAAAGATTATCGCTGGCATAAAGTAATTTTTGCTGCGAGAAAAGAATGCTGATAAGTAATGCGTGAGATATGATGATAAAAATAAAGGGAGGACAGCCCAAAAGACTGTCCTCTTTTCCGTTATTCAGGCTGTTTCAGCGCTTCATAAATTTTCTGACTGTCATAGTCAGGTGAAAAATGCAGTGCAGTATCGCAGATACGATGGATGTAGGACGGTTCCTCGTCCAGTTCAATAGCGATTGTTTGCGGCGATTTGCCTTTCGAAAGCTTTTTGCAGACCATGTCAATCAGAGCAATTGCTTTTCCCTGTGCAAGTCCCTCCTGAAGTCCCACCTGAAGTCCCTCCTGAAGTCCCTCCTGACGGCCCTCCTGCAGTCCTTCGTTTTTGAAGTAAGCTTTCCAACTTGCCTGGTCGTGCTCGTATCGAATTTGCGATTCTCTAAGTTCAAATGCAATCTGGTCTTCGGTGAGTTCTTTGAATAGTTTTTCAGTCATCTCGATTGCTTCACCTCCTGTTTTGATCAGTTGGCAGAGATATGGCTCCTGATTCGCATCTCCGGCATACCGCATATAGGCGGCCAGTTTTTCTACAGAGTCCATTTCGTCTACCTTTTTCAGTCCATCAACTTTTCCCAGTTCAATAAAATGGAGTTCCAACCTGTCTGAGAGGAGGAATCCCTGCTCTCGCTCCCGCAGGTGAAATACAGTGTGGAGTTTTTCACTGTGGGGAAACAGTTTGCCGTTGATGATGGAAATAACAATGCTTTTCTTCATCTTATCATATTCTTCCCCAGATGCCAATGCTGAATTTACCAGTCTGCCGCCGTAATAGACGGAGCGGTTCGCATAAAATGGCGTATTGCCGTTCTGAATTTCAATGTCAATCAGATCTCCGGCGTTGGTAGAGGCACGGATATCCAGAATGGAGGCCTTATCTGCTTCCGTCTCACCATAAAAGTTGGGATTCATAATCTTCAGATCGATGATAGGGTCATCCTTCCTCTGAAGAATAACATTGAGAATCGCAATCAGCGCTTTCTTGCTCTCTATGGTATCTCTGCTGAAGATATAATGAAAAACCCAGTCATCGGCGATACTGAAACAGCTGCGACGTTTGTTTTCAAATAAAGATTTCATTTCACTTCTCCTTTTTTCCCAGACTTTACCACTAACATATAGGAAAGTCAATACGTTTAAAAAAGGTCAGAATCCTTTATTTTTCCCCATAATAAAAGAAACAAGATATTTTGTCTGCACATTTCAGTATCTCACCACGGCAAACGCATGAAAGGTTTTTCAACCAGTCTGAAGGTGCAATTTTTACTGTATAGCGTTTATTTAATTAAATTGAGTATAATTTATTGGAATAAAATGTAAATCTCATCGAGTTTGGAGCGATTTTATGTTGTTTTTAACCCATTTTGGCGACAATTCATGGAATTTACCAGGATTTTTTATACTCATTTTTGCAAAAACGGTCCTCTATAGTAAAATTGCTGCTGTAGCCGAACCAACTCTGTTTACAATCTGTTTTTCATGCGTTTGCCGTTGGTATCTCACCTGAACTGATAGTCAAAAGTGTTAAAATGGAGTACAATAGAGAAGACAAGGAGGACACGATAATGGTAAAAATAAATGACAACTGCACGGGCTGCGGTCTCTGCATAGACGACTGTATATCGGAGGTGATAATCTTAAAAGACGGAAGGGCACAGGCAGTACGATCCTGTATTGAATGCGGCCACTGCTATGCGATCTGTCCCTTCGGCGCGCCGGAAATAGACGGCGTTGACATGGAGGATGTTGAGGAAGTGAATTCGTCAGCTTTTGTGGACAGCAAGGCGCTGTTACATACCATCAAAGGCCGCAGGAGTATTCGCCAGTATCAAGAGAGGGCTATCGAAGAAGATAAGCTGAATATAATGTTTGAGGCAGGAAGATACACTGCAACGGCAGTCAATTATCAGGACCTGCGCTTTATCGTAGTACAGGAGCGACTGGCGGAATTCAAAGAGCTGATTTGGAATGGACTGGCCGAGATGGCAAAGTGTCCGGAGAAGTATCCCGACATTGTTCGCTATGCCGGTCATTTGGAAAAGAAAGCCAAAGACCCGTCAGACGATTACCTGTTCCGCAATGCACCGGCGATTATTTTCATCGTTACTGACAGGCTGGTAGACGCTGGAATGGCGGCGCAGAACATGGAGCTGGCAGCAGTAGCCCAGGGCCTGGGAGTGATGTATAACGGCTATATGGTCAGGGCTGCCAACATGGTTCCAGGAGCCTCAGAATGGCTGCAAACAGAGGGACGGCCAGTTGCGGCCTGTATGCTTGCAGGTTATCCCGATGTGACTTACCTGAGGTCTGCACCGAGGAAGGCGGCCGACGTCATCATAAAATAAATTCTTGCAGAGCGTCACGATTTGACAAATTTCTGACTCTCTTTTCGCTATACTGATGAAGTACCAGCGAGAGGGGAGTTTTTCTTTTGGTTATCTATGGAGAGTATCTTTTTTTAGAGAACTTCATAACAGGAATGATTATCACTTATTTTACTGGCAGGATTGTTGGAGAAGAATTGAAACGATGGAGAATCGTGTTGTGCGGCATCTGCTGCGGCATTTACGCATTTTCTATCTTTACCAGCATTGCAGGGGTTTTGTCACTGGCAGGAAAAATAATGTTTGCAGGGCTGATTACCTGGCTGGCATTTGGGATAAGATCGATAAAGAGAATGGTTGCGAGCGCTATTCTCTTTCTAATTGTCACGTTCCTTTATGGCGGCATAACCATAGGATTATTGACTGCTTTTAGCTGGGAAGGGATAACAGCTGCCGAAGGGGTTTATATGCCGCATGTTACATATCTGACTGTGACGTCAGCTGCGATTGCCGCTATGCTTCTCGTTTTGCTCACCATCAATCTGATCAAGGCGAGACGGCAGGAAGAAAGAAGCGCCGTAGAGACGATTGTTTGTATGGGGGATAAGCAATGGAACCTGGAAGGGTTCATAGATTCGGGCAACTTTCTGAAAGAACCGCTTACGGGCAGGCCCGTAGCAGTGGTGAGCAAAGCTTTGATGGAGCAGATGTTGGCAGGAATAGGGGATGCACAGGTCAGATACACTGTTATCCCATACAACGCCATAGGCGTAAAGACGGGAATCATGGAGGGCTACAAAGCTGACTACGTAAAAATTCCGGGAAAGATGATAAAAAAGCCTGTTCTGGCCGTGAGTGAAGATCTCTGGCCCACAGGGGGAAATGAGCGACAGATACTTCTGCCTGGAAGTATGCTGGAAAGGGGTATATATGCTAAGTTTGACTAAGGCCAGGGATTTTCTCCTGAGACTATTGGGATTTTCAGGAAAAAGTGTGTTTTATATAGGTGGAAATGACGTGTTGCCGCCGCCGCTTGAGAAAGATGAAGAGATGAGGATGCTCCGCGAATATGCCAAAGGGAGTATGGATGCGAGGGCAGTTTTGATTGAGCATAATCTGAGGCTGGTAGTGTATATCGCAAAGAAATTTGAGAACGCGGGCGTCAATGTGGAAGATTTAATCTCTATCGGGACTATAGGATTGATCAAAGCTGTCAATACTTTTAAGATAGACAAGAACATCAAGCTTGCCACCTATGCGTCCAGATGTATTGAAAATGAAATTTTGATGTATCTGCGCCGGGATGTAAAGCGTAAAAGCGAGGTATCGCTGGACGAACCGCTGAACGTGGACTGGGACGGAAACGAACTGCTTTTGTCCGATATACTGGGAACAGAGAATGACGTTGTCAGTACGCGGCTTGAAGAAGAGGTCAATCGGAAACTCTTATATCACGCTTTGACAAAGCTTTCTGACCGGGAAAAACAGATCATGGATATGCGTTTTGGTCTGAAAAACGGCAGAGAAATGACGCAAAAAGAAGTGGCTAACGCCATGGGAATTTCGCAGAGTTACATATCGAGGCTGGAGAAAAAAATTATCGAACGGCTTCAACGGGAAGTGCAAAAACTGGGATAAATTTCAACGACTATTTACGGTCTGCATGCACAACATATACATATCAAAATTTATGAAAGCAGGCTGGTGAAATATGGCAAATAAAGTTGAAATCTGCGGTGTCAATACCGCAAAGCTTCCCGTGTATAAAGACTGGGAAATGCAGGAAATGTTGCAGGCGATCAAGGCAGGCGACACGAGCATCAGAGAAAAATTCATAACAGGAAATCTGAGATTGGTACTCAGTGTAATCCAGAGATTTAACAACAGGGGAGAAAACCCTGACGACCTGTTTCAGGTAGGCTGTATCGGGCTGATCAAAGCCCTGGATAATTTTGATTTGAGTCACGGTGTAAAGTTTTCGACCTATGCGGTACCGATGATTATCGGCGAAGTGCGCAGATATCTGCGTGATAACAACAGCATCAGGGTGTCCAGGTCTCTGCGCGACATCGCCTACAAGGCGCTGCAGGCAAAGGAACAGCTCAGCAGTGAACTGTCCAGAGAACCGTCGATTTCGGAGATCGCCAAAGAAATTGACGTACCTCGCGAGGATGTGGTGCTGGCCATGGATTCCATCCAGGAACCAGTTTCCCTCTTCGAACCGGTTTTCCACGATGATGGGGACGCAGTCTTCGTCATGGACCAAGTGCAGGATACGAAGAATACTGACGAAAAATGGATTGAAAACATCTCCCTTTCTGAGGCCATGAACAAGCTTTCTCCGAGGGAAAAGCATATTCTGACCATGCGCTTCTTTGAAGGGAAAACCCAGATGGAAGTAGCAGAGGAAATATCCATCAGTCAGGCCCAGGTATCCAGACTGGAAAAGAATGCATTGAAATATATGCGTAAATATGTGTAATAATTATAATATCCTTCTTTTATTGAGGACTGCCCATGCAAGCGCGGCAGTCCTTTTTTTGATTCTCTTGAAAAATCAGAGACGCAGTGGTATACTGTCTCCATTGGAAACGAAGACAATGCATTTACATAAGGAGATCACAAACATGCTTGAGAATAAAACCGTCCTCCTGGGCATCAGCGGGGGCATCGCGGCATATAAGAGCGCATACCTTGCAAGCCGCCTCGTTAAAGAGGGCGCAGAGGTTCACGTCATTATGACTGAACACGCCTGTAACTTCATCAATCCGATTACCTTTGAGACTTTGACGGGTAACAAATGTGTCACGGATACCTTTGACCGGAATTTCCAGTACAATGTAGAACATGTGGCTTTGGCAAAAAAAGCTGATGTGTTCATGGTTGCGCCGGCGACGGCCAACGTTATGGCAAAACTGGCTCACGGCCTGGCTGACGATATGCTGACCACTACTTTTCTGGCCTGCAAATGCCCTAAGATTGTGGCGCCGGCGATGAACACGAACATGTACGAAAATCCCATCACACAGGACAATATGGACACATTGCAGCGCTACGGGATCCAGGTTATCAAACCTGCGTCCGGCTACCTGGCCTGTGGGGACACGGGAGCGGGAAAGATGCCGGAGCCGGAGGTTTTGTTCCGCTATATAGAAAGAGAAATCGCCTGTGAGAAGGACATGACGGGAAAGAAGGTTTTGATCACGGCAGGCGCTACTCGTGAATCCATGGATCCGGTCCGCTTCATCACCAACCATTCCACGGGAAAAATGGGTTTTGCCCTTGCCAGGGAATGTATGCTGCGCGGCGCAGAAGTGACCCTGGTCAAAGCGCAGACCACAGCTGAACCCCCGATGTTCGTAAATGTAGTGGAGGTATCCAGCGCGGCAGATATGTTCGAAGCTGTGACGGGAAGAGCCGATGAACAGGACATCATCATCAAAGCCGCCGCAGTCAGCGATTACACGCCGGCAGAAGTCAGCGACCAGAAGGTCAAGAAGAAAGACGGAGATTTGTCCATTGCCATGAAACGGACGAAGGATATTTTGATGCATCTGGGAGAGCACAAGCAAGAAGGGCAGTTCCTCTGCGGCTTTTCTATGGAGACCGAGAATATGCTGGAAAATTCCAAGGCAAAGCTGCTGAAGAAAAACGCCGACATGATTGTAGCCAACAATCTGAAAGATGCAGGAGCGGGCTTTGGCACGGACACCAACCTGGTTACCATGATCACAAGGGACGACGTCAAGGAACTCACGCTGATGGGCAAAGACCAGGTGGCGAAGGCCATCATCGACGAAATCATGAATAGATAAGAACCGATAGAGCATGCATCATGTATGCTCTATTTTGATGGTAACGAATTTCTTTACCGATGTGGCAGTCATGGCGCGATCTGATATAATGGTTAAAGAATGTTAACGAAAGAGAGGAAAGAGGATGGCAGAGCATGTGATAAAGATAGACCGAGAGAGGTGTATCGGCTGCGGAATGTGTAAAAAGGACTGCGCTGCGCACAATATTGAGATGAGGAACGGGATGCCATATGTCATTACGGACGATTGTATCCAGTGCGGCCATTGCGTCGCCGTCTGTCCGAAGGAAGCAATTTCAATCGGAGGATATGAGGAGGCGCTGCCCGTGCAGACCAAAGAGACCCGCCTGGATCCGGCGCAGGTACTTGACGTGATCCGTTTTCGCAGGACCGTAAGACAGTTTCAGGATAAGGCGGTTCCGACAGAGGTGCTGGAACAGATTCTTGAGGCAGGACGGCTGACCCACACGGCAAAGAACCTGCGGGACGTTTCCTTTGTCGTACTAGACAAAGAAAAAGATAAATTCGAAGGGATGGCTGTGAAACTTTTTCGCAGAATCAAACCCTTTGCCGGGTTGTTCAGCTCCATGGTAAGAAGAAACCAGGTAGACGACCACTTTTTCTTTTTTCATGCACCGCTGGTCATCGTCATCGCGGCAAAAGACCGTACCAACGGTGTCCTGGCGGCACAGAATATGGAATTTGCAGCTGAAGCTAATGGATTAGGCGTGTTGTTCAGCGGTTTCTTTGCATCCGCGGTCAATGTTTCAAATAAGATAAAAAAGGCGCTGGGCATTCCGAAAGGTAAAAAAGCCGCCGCAGTGCTGGTGTTAGGTTATCCAAAGGTAAAATATCATAGGGCAGTACCGCGGGAAAAAATAGACGTGAAATATCTGTAGAGGTGAATTTTGATGGACAAAGAATGTGAAGTACGATTAGAAAAGATCACGAAGGGGTTTCAGGAATGCCGAAGCGCTTTTACCGCAATCGGTGATGAGACGAGACAACTGATTCTGCTGGTACTTTTAGAGAGCGACCTGTCGGGCATCCGCGTTGGAGAAATTGCAGAGAAAGCCCATCTGACCAGGCCTTCCGTATCCCACCATCTGCAGATATTGAAGTCCGCCGGCATTGTCAACATGAGAAAAGAGGGAACCAAAAACTTTTATTATATCAGCGCAGATGAGACAAGGTGGAAAGCAATTGCGGATTTGATCAATCTGGTCAATGAAGGAGTCAGGCATATCGCTGATGTTCGATAACTGGTCTCTTGACAATCTCGTCTAAAGTGTTATAATCAAAAAGCAAATGATTTGCAAATTCCATTGAGTTGCAATTTGAACGATGACGAGCAAAGGAGAGTCCATGCTGGAAGTGATTTTAGAGGCGCTGGTTGACAGCTTCAAGCTGCTTCCGTTTTTGTTCCTCACCTATTTAGTGATGGGTGTGCTGGAACATGCGGCCAGTGACCGTCCGAAAAAGTTAATACAGGAAGCCGGGAGAGTGGGTCCAATCTGGGGCGGACTCATCGGTGCTTTTCCGCAGTGTGGATTTTCTGCGGCAGCTTCCTATTTTTATATAGGCAGAGTCATTACCCTGGGCACCTTGATTTCTATCTACATGTCCACCTCTGACGAGATGCTGCCGATTTTGATTTCAGAAAAGGTGGCAGGGCTGACGATTTTAAAGATCATGGGCACAAAGGTCGTAATCGGTATGATCAGCGGTTTTCTGGTCGAACTTTTCTTCGGCTGGATGGCGCGGAGGAAGAAGCGGCCAAGGGATTTTGACGGGGAACCTCATAGCGGACACTGTGACTGCGGCGCGGGAATCTTTGTCGAAGCGGCGCGGCATGCGCTGAAGGTATTTCTCTTTATCCTGATCGTATCACTGGCAATCGGCCTTTTGATCTACTTTGTCGGAGAGGAAAATATCTACTTGCTCTTTTCCAATGTGCCAGTTCTGGGAGAAGCAGCTGCCGGATTGGTCGGTCTGATTCCCAACTGTGCTGCATCGGTGGTCATCACACAGCTCTATCTTGACGGCATCATCAGTGCAGGACCTATGATGAGCGGACTTCTTGTCAGCGCTGGCGTCGGGCTGCTGGTGCTGTTCAAAGAAAATACCCATCCGCGGGAGAGCCTGTCGATCGCGGCGATTTTGTACGTGGTCAGCGTTGCCTGGGGCGTGCTGATTGAAATTCTGGGGATCACATTTTGATGGATTTAAAAGGTAACAATTATGGCAGTCAATGAATATAAAACAAATAGCAGAATAAAGATTATGGAATACTTGATAGAAAGTAAAGAGCGGGCGGTCAGCGTCAGTGATATCGCAAGTCACATGAAAGAACAGCATTGTTCCGTCAACGTGACGACCATTTACAGATATTTAGACAAATTAGAGAAGGACGGCAACCTGATCAAATACGCTGCTGAGAAGGGCGACAAGACGACCTATCAGTATGTGGAGAGAGAACACAAGTGTGATGAGCACCTCCACCTCAAGTGCGTCAAGTGCGGCGCGGTGATTCATCTGGACTGTTGCTTTATGGATGAAATCTCCCGCCATATAGCGGAAGATCACGATTTTGCCCTGCAGTGCAGGAATTCTGTCATCTACGGACTCTGCAGCAGGTGCCAGAAAATGCAAAATAAATAAAAAGTATAATTGACAAAATGGGCCTTTTCCGTTATTCTATCTATCAATATATTGAAACAGAAAGGTGGGATTTGGTACATGGACGATGGCGACAGTGATACAAGTAAAATGATAACTACTCCATGTAGTGCTATGGTGATATAGAGGTACCGTCTGTACAAACTTTGTGACAGACGATACCTTTTTGTGTTTTTTTAGCTAAAATGCAGCATGATAATATATGGAGGATATAAAAATGATTGGACCGATTATTTTACAAATTGTATTGATTTTCTTAAATGCGACCTTTGCCAGCGCAGAGATTGCAGTGATTTCTATGAATGATAATAAGTTGAAGCGGATGGCTGCCGAAGGTGATAAGCGGGCGGTGCGCCTTTCTGCACTGACTGCGCAGCCAGCCAGATTCCTTGCTACCATACAGGTTGCCATTACTCTGGCAGGTCTTCTGGGCAGTGCTTTTGCTGCAGACAGTTTTGCCGGCCCATTGGTAGATGCCATGATGAGTTGGGGCATCACTGTTCCAGCCAACGTCTTAAAATCCGTTTCCGTCATTCTGATTACCCTGATTCTGGCCTACTTCAATCTGGTTTTCGGCGAGCTGGTGCCGAAACGGATTGCCATGAAGAAAGCGGAATCCCTGGCACTGGGCATGTCGGGGCTGCTCCACGGCGTATCAAAGGTGTTCGCGCCGCTGGTGTTCCTATTGACGGTTTCTACCAATCTGATTCTCAGACTGCTGGGCATCGATCCCGATGAAAACGACGAGCAGGTGACGGAGGAAGAAATCAGAATGCTCTTGGTAGAGGGCAACCAGCAGGGAGTCATAGATCCTGATGAAAATGAGATCATCCAAAATGTCTTTGAATTTGACGACATTGCCGTTGAACAGATCTGTACCCACAGAGTTGATGTACTGGCGCTCAGTACGGAAGACACACTGCAGGAGTGGGAGAACATCATCTATGACGGCAGACATACCTATTATCCGGTATGTGGGGACAGTATCGACGACATCCTGGGCGTTTTGGATACAAAGGACTATTTCAGAAGTGGAAAAAAGAATTTGGAAGACATCATGGAAAAAGCCGTTAAAAAAGCGTATTTCATACCGGAATCCATGAAAGCCAATGTTTTGTTTAGAAATATGCGCCAGAAAGGTGTCTACTTCGCCGTGGTCATCGACGAATACGGCGGCCTGTCTGGCATCATTACCCTGCACGACCTGATGGAGGCGCTGGTTGGCGATCTCCACGACGAGGAAGAAGAAGAAAAACCGGAAGACATTCAAAAGATTGACGAAAACAAATGGCTGATCTACGGCTGTGCAGACATTGACGATGTCAGCGAGGAGCTGGCAGTCGACTTGCCTGTAGAGATTTATGATACCTTCGGAGGATTTATCTGCGGGCTGATTGCGGAGATTCCAGAGGATGGCAAAGGCTTTGCCATCGAGACAGAGAGCCTGGCCATCGAAGTGCACAGTGTGCAAAACCATAGAATTGGCTCAGCCACCGTTTTGAAGAAATAGAGAGTTTTTGTCCCGCGGAGAGATCTGGGTTTCTGTTGCATGAGGATTGATTACATGATAAAATGATAATCAAAGACGACAGAAGGGGAGGTGCATCTTGTGTCTAAGGAAACAGAAATGATTTTGGAAGCAATCAAGAATGTGCAAGGTGAGATAGGCTCACTGAAAAAAGAGATGACATTGGTGAAGGATGATATCACATCGGTGAAAGGTGACATCAGTTCACTGAAAAATGAGACTACGTTGATGAAGGGTGAGATGACATCGATGAAGAATGAGATGACCTTATTGAAGAACCAGACTAAATCGATCAAGGTGATTCTTGAAAATGTAACGAACCGTCATCTCAAAACGATTGCAGAAGGGCATTGCGATCTGTCCAGAAAGCTGGATGAAGCCATCAAGGGAAATGTTGATGAAGAACAACTTCTTGTTCGTGTCGGTCTGCTGGAAGATGATGTAAGGTTACTAAAAGAAAAGGTAAATACAATTGCATAGAATGCAGGAAAAGTAAGCAGGGCAGTTCGCATTAAGCGGACTGCCTTTTACAGTCCGCAAAAAGTGACGGATTTCTATACAAATCGGCAATTTTGACGTTTGCACTAGCAAAATCTCGGGTCTATAATAACGTTAAGTTTTAAAGATATTGTTAGATTTTGTGATTGGAGATAGTAGAAAATGAACACTTTGAAACATAAGATAGAACGTACAGCCTTTGCGAAAGCCTTTGATGTGGCTTACGATAAAATGGGGAAAGACAGGCAGCACGAACTGAAAAAGATGTTCGACATGGCAAAGCCCTATATCGATCAAACTGACGTTGTCATCGACTATGAGAAGGCAGAAGAAATGATCATGAACGAGGACGGCGCTCTCGTCAAATACATAGACCGATTTGTGGGGGAACTGGACAAAAATATATTGAAGACGGCGGTTTTGAACTTCGGTTTTGAAGCCATGTTCTGTGGCACCAAGGTCATGGAAGATGCGCGTGAGAAGTACCAATGCAACGTGCCGTGGCTGATTTTGATGGATCCGACCAGCGCCTGCAATCTGCACTGCACCGGCTGCTGGGCAGCAGAGTACGGCAACAAATTGAACTTGTCCTTTGAGGATATGGACGATCTGATTACACAGGGCAAGGAGCTGGGCATCTTTTTCTACATGTATACTGGCGGAGAGCCTTTGGTCAGGAAGGATGACCTGATCAAAATCTGTGAAAAACACAGAGACTGCGCATTTATCGCCTTTACCAACGGGACGCTGGTAGACCAGGCGTTCTGTGACGATCTGAAGAGGGTGGGAAACCTCTACCTTGCCATCAGCCTGGAGGGATCTGAAGACGTCAACGACCAGAGAAGGGGCGAAGGCGTTTATCAGAAAGTTATGCACGCTATGGATCTGCTGAAAGAAAACGGCTGCCTCTTCGGCACATCGATCTGCTATACCAGCAGCAATTACGAGAAGGTTACTTCTGACGAGTTCATCCAGATGGAGATCGACAAAGGTGTCAAGTTCTCCATGTATTTTCACTATATGCCTGTGGGTAACGACGCTTCGCCGGATCTTTTGCCGACAAAGGAGCAGAGGATCTACATGTATCATCGCATCAGGGAGATCAGAAATATGATCAGCGGCAAAGGATTGTTCTGCTTTGACTTCCAGAACGACGGCGAATATGTGGGCGGCTGTATCGCTGGAGGCAGGAACTACTTCCATATCAACGCAAACGGAGATGCGGAGCCGTGCGTATTCATCCACTATTCCAATGCCAACATCAAAGAAAAGTCGCTGCTGGAGGTTCTGCATTCGCCGATCTTTATGGCTTATCACGACAGGCAGCCATTTAACGAGAATCCACTCAGGCCTTGTCCGATGCTGGAGAATCCGGACATTCTGCCGCAGCTGGTTCGAGAGACGGGGGCAAAGTCCACAGATCTGCAATCGCCGGAAAGTGCAGACGACCTCTGCGCCAAGTGCCATCAGTATGCCGAAAGCTGGGGGCCTGAGGCTGACCGGCTTTGGAAGGCCTGCAGCAAGACAATCTAAAAAGGGTATTGATCATCAGAGGGGTGGCCTTGCACGGATGCTTTCACAGATCGGGCTGACCGCCCCATTTTTACGTCTTGAATAAATCTCTTGCCGATGATATACTTAAAACCAACGACACTGAATGGAGGTAGAAGATGATATACACAAAAGAAGTCGAGAACATGTGCGTCGTCAATAGAGATGCGAATCATGGCCCTGCCCCGATTCCCGAAGAGGGGAAATGGGTACAGGCGAAAGAGGTCAGGGATATTTCCGGTCTGACTCACGGCGTTGGCTGGTGTGCTCCGCAGCAGGGTGCCTGCAAGCTGACCCTGAACGTGAAGGACGGCATCATCCAGGAAGCTTTGATCGAGACCCTGGGATGTTCCGGCATGACACATTCTGCAGCGATGGCTGGAGAAATTCTCGTAGGTAAGACCATTATGGAGGCACTGAACACAGATTTGGTCTGTGATGCGATAAATACAGCGATGAGAGAGTTATTCTTACAGATCGTTTACGGAAGAACACAGAGTGCATTCTCTGAAGGCGGTCTTGCCGTCGGCGCTGGTCTTGAAGACCTGGGTAAGGGAACGAGAAGCCAGGTGGGCACCATCTATTCCACAGAGGCAAAGGGCCCCAGATATCTGGAACTGGCAGAGGGCTACATATTGGAAGAAGGTCTTGACGAGAACGACAGTATCATCGGCTACAAATATGTAAATTTGGGTAAGATGATGGATTTCATCAAAGACGGTGTAGATCCTATGGAAGCGATAGAGAAGGCCAGCGGAAAGTATGGCAGATTTGATGAAGCTGTCAAGAAAATCGATCCGCGGAAAGAATAGGAGGCAGGCGAGATGGAATTATTTGAAAACTATGACAGACGAATTGCCGGCATCGAAGCGGCTATGAAAGAATACGGCATCAAGGATCTGGAAGAGGCGAGAACGATGTGCACAGACAAAGGCTTTGATCCTTATACAATTGTAAAGGGCATCCAGCCGATCTGCTTTGAAGATGCTTGCTGGGCCTATGTCCTGGGCGCGGCCATCGCCATGAAGAAGGGCGCGACCACTGCGGTAGAAGCAGCCAAGGCCATCGGCGAAGGCTTGCAGGCTTTCTGCATCGCAGGCTCTGTCGCTGATGACAGAAAGGTGGGTATCGGCCACGGGAATCTAGCCTCCATGCTGCTCAGCGAGGAGACAGAGTGCTTTGCATTTTTAGCTGGTCATGAGTCTTTCGCTGCGGCGGAAGGCGCCATCGGCATCGCAAATTCCGCCAACAAAGTGCGGACAAAACCGCTCCGCGTCATCCTCAACGGACTGGGAAAGGACGCCGCTTTGATCATCTCCAGAATCAACGGATTTACCTACGTAAAGACGGACTTTGATTTTTATAGCGGAGAGCTGAAAATCGTCAGTGAGACGCCTTATTCCACTGGTGATCGATCAAAGGTAAAATGCTATGGGGCTAACGACGTGAGAGAAGGGGTTGCCATCATGCACCACGAGAACGTAGATGTTTCCATTACAGGAAACTCCACCAATCCGACCAGATTCCAGCATCCTGTGGCAGGCACCTACAAAAAAGAAAGAGTGCTTGCTGGAAAGAAGTATTTCTCCGTAGCGTCCGGCGGCGGTACAGGAAGAACGCTGCACCCTGACAATATGGCAGCAGGACCATCCTCCTACGGTATGACAGACACCATGGGCAGGATGCACTCTGACGCCCAGTTCGCAGGATCTTCTTCTGTTCCGGCACATGTGGAAATGATGGGCTTCCTCGGCATGGGCAACAACCCGATGGTAGGCGCCAGCGTCGCCGTTGCAGTAGCAGTGCAGGAAGCGCATAAATAGAGAAATTGAATAGGATGTTTTTTGAGAACTGCATTAGTTTTAATGCAGTTCTTTATATATCCCATCAAGCATAGAAAAGTTTTCAATTCCAAAACTTACCGCTTTGATTTCGTTCATTTCTATTGTAGAATAACAATAGGCGCCCAGTTGAGTTATGGGAAAGGACGCAGAAATGGATGAAATATTAGATAAGATAACAGTAGAACAAGACGGCATCTCATACCTTGTTGAGATAAAGGGGATTGAGTACGCGCATTTTGAGGTTGCACATATCTATGCGGTAGTAAATTACTACACAGGATACGTGATCTATAACCTCGATTTTGATAATAAATATGAAAAGAAGTATATTCTAACCACTACATAAAGAAACACTCATAGGTCGCTAGCTGGGTGCCGTTTTATTACGGTACCCACTTTCATTGGACTCCTTTAGTTATGCTTTTTATCCGGATGTCTGAACCGTTCCATGGCTTTTGTATCTTTGAACAGTTTATTCAACACGTTCGCCGTATTTTGTTCTGCGATTTTTCTCACAATCTCTTCATCTGGTCCTCTGTATGGATGAGGGCCATCCGGAAAAGCATCGCTGCTGTGCAGTCTTTTTAATTTTTTTGTAATTTTTACTACAGCCATTTTGTTACCTCTGTATTTTGTATTTACTATATTATAGCGAATATCACATCCTTGTCAATTGATGTGCATGAATCCATAGGGAAAGGATATGATAAAATAGGAAACATAAAGAAGGAAGCGAAAGTTATGAGAGAACTGTTATATAAAAATTATATTTTGAAAATCAGAGAGAGCAGCAGAGATACAGACATTGAAATCACGAAAGACGATGAACTCGTTCTGAGGATTACCTTTGCGCCAGGGGTCAGCGATGAAATCATTCTGCAGGGAGTCGAAGAGAGTCTTGAAATCGTAGATGCGATGAAGAGCGACCACGGAAAAAAACAGTAATTTAAAGAGGCTGCGCACTGACATGGGAAATGCCAATGCGCAGCCTCTTTCTGTGTGGGATTTTGGTTTGATCAGTGCGTTAAGCTATGGGTAGAGGGTCAAAATTTGGAATCTCTCCTGCTGATTCCTCTTCGAGAAGAACCCTGGCTCTCTCCAGGAGACATCCTTGTCCATGGGGTGAAAGCTGATAAAAGATTTCGACCAGAGACAATAATTGATCTTTACATCTGTCGGTAAAAATGATTTCGTTGACGAAACGGTCGTTTTCCGATTGCAATATGGTGTCAACCCTGACATGATAAAAATCAGCCAAATCTACGATGGTATCCGCACCAGGCACCTTCTTTCCTGTTTCGTATAGAGCATATGTACTGCGACACAAGTGAAGACCGTCTGCGACTTGCATTTGTGTGTACCCGAATATGTTTCTTAGATATTTGATGTTTTCTGCGACCTGCATTTGTACTTCTATTTTCACTTACGTCTTCCTCCTTATTAAATTTAAATTTCCCTCACACTATATATAGAGTGAAATCTTCACTAAATAGTTTCACTTTTTAGAAAAAACTTTGACTTTTAATCATGAATCGTGTATGTTAGTATATAGATATTTGAATAATAAAACCTCTCATCTGCCACCGGGTAGGTGAGTAAGTGTGTCTCAACGGTTCCGGTAGGTCGTAAGCAGGAACCCGCGGGGCTTTTTTTGTTATAGGATAAGTAATGGACAATAGGAGGAAGACATGGAGAGAATTGATGACAAAAGCAGAAAGAAGTTTGCCAGATATGTATCGCTGAACATTTTGGCTATGCTTGGAAGTTCCTGCTACATCGTTGCTGACACCTTTTTTATCGCCAATGGGATCGGTGCCGACGGCTTGACTGCACTGAACCTTGCAATTTCTATATTCAGCTTTATACAGGCCATTGGGCTCATGGTGGGAATCGGCAGCGGCACCAGATACGCTGTCAGCATGTCGCGGGGTGAACGGGAGACTGGCAGCCAGGTCTTTACTAACGCGATTATGGCGGGCATCACAGTCGGATGCCTGATTGCCTTAACAGGACTTCTCCTAGCCGGACAGATTGCGGAACTTATCGGTGCCGACCAAGTGACCAGGGGAATGACCAGCACTTATCTGAGAGTCATCATGTTCTTCGCCCCTTTTTACATTGTCAATCACACCGTTGTGGCCTTTGTAAGAAATGATGGCAATCCCAAGCTGGCGACCATTGCCATGCTGGCAGGGAACTTTTCCAACATCGTCTTAGATTATGTGTTTATCTATCTCTTCAAATGGGGGATGTTCGGCGCCTCCTTTGCTACAGGCATCGGTCCGGTCATCAGCATCTGCTGCCTGTCCGCGCATTTTATTAAAAAGAAGAATCAGTTCAAGTTCATTAAAACGAGAGTTTTGCTGCACACAGTTGCCGACTTCTGCAAGCTGGGGATTTCCTCTTTTGTCAACGAACTATCCACAGGAGCGGTCATCATGATTTTTAATTTCCTATTTCTGGGTTTAGGTGGGAATACCGCTGTCGCCGCCTATGGAATCGTCGCCAATGTGGCGCTCTTTGCAGTGTCTATCTTTACGGGAATCGCTCAGGGCATACAGCCTTTGGTCAGTGATTATTATGGCAGAGGCCTGACGGGCCAGTTGAAAACGGTGCTGAAGGATGCTGTTCTCGTTGCTTTGGTATTAACTGCGATCATTGTGGCTGTTTCTAACGTTTGGAGTGACGGTATCGTGTCGATTTTTAACAAAAGCGGGGATGGGCAGTTGCAGTCCATCGCGAAAGAGGGAATCACCATCTATTTTTTGGGATTTTTCCCTGGCAGCTTAAATATCGTGCTGGCAGGTTATCTCAGCGCAATGGAAAAAGCAGAGAAAGGATTTCTCATTTCTCTGCTTAGGGGTCTGGTAGTAATCGCTCCATCGGCACTGCTGTTATCAAAAGTTTTTGGCATGACTGGCGTTTGGACGGCAATTCCGGTCACGGAGACAATTACGCTGCTTGCAGCACTGTATATGACCAGGCGTGTTATTTATCAGCCGCAATCTTCCGCTGAAATATTGCAATCGCGAGGATTGTAATGACGATTGCATATGCGATGACCCAGAGGAGATCAGGCATGATGGTGCTATAGTCTCCAGAGAGTGCGGCTCTGCCAGCGTCGACAGCGTGGCAGAAGGGCAGGAGGTGGGCGATGGTGTCAAAAGCGTCTCCTGCGATGCTGGTATCGAACCAGGTGCCCGAAAGCCAGGCGGTTAAATTTGTAAGCAAGGCGCCGCAGACGCCTCCAACCTGCTTTTCGGTAAAAATGCAGCCGCAGAGCAACCCCATTCCGATGAAGATGATGGAGCAGGGCAGCAGCACTGCGATAGCGATCAGGATGTTGATAGTGAAATCAAGACCCAGAGCCAGCGCCGCTAAAAAGCAGATGATGGTCTGACAGACGGCCAGGGGCAGCAGGGGCAGCAAATACCCACAGATGAAATTTCCAGAAGTCATCGGTGAAGTGAAGAGCCTCAGCATGAAAGAACTGGTTCTGTCTTTGGCTACAATCATTCCAGCAAACAGGGAGATAAATGAGAAGCCGAAGACGGTGATGCCGGGCGTCAAATATTCGATTGCGAAGAGATTGACTGGAACGTTGGCCTGTATCATGGAGAGCATGAATAACAATATGAGTGGAAAACCGAGGCCAAAGAACAGATTGATCTTATCTCTGATTATTTCCTTTGTGTTGCGCGATGCAAAAGCGAGTGTTTTCATTGTCTGGTACCTCCACTGCAAAGTTTTATGAAAGCTTCTTCGAAATTCGTTTCTCCAGCCTGTTCTTTCAGTTCATCTGGTGTGCCGGAAGCGACAAGTCTGCCCTTGGTCATGATACCGATCTGATCTGAGAGGATTTCCGCTTCTTCCAAATAATGGGTGGTCAAAATGACGGTCTTTCTGCCCTTTAAAGATTCGATTGTCTGCCAAAGCTCTCTTCTGGCGATGACGTCTAATCCCAAGGTAGGCTCATCGAGGAAGAGGATTTCCGGATCAGAAATCAAAGCCATGGCGATGGACAGTCTCCGCTGCCAGCCGCCGGACAGGATACGGGCTTTGGAATGCTCTATCTCTGTAAGTCCCAGAGTTTCTATGACTTCTGTGGCTTTTTCCTTTGCCATGGTCTTGCCATGACCGTAGATGCCGGAGATGAATTCCAGATTTTCGCGGACGGATAACTGCATGGCGATAGCTGTTTCCTGGGGTGACACATTGATTTTTTCCTTTACTTTCAGTGCTTCTTTCTGGACACTGTACCCACAGAGACTGGCATCTCCGGAAGTAGGTTTCATGAGGCAGGAAAGCATTTTGATGGTTGTGGTCTTTCCGGCGCCATTTACGCCCAAAAGAGAATATAACTCCCCCTGATTCACTTCTAGATTAAGACCTTTAACAGCGGTTTTATCTCCATATGTCTTGGTCAAATTTGTTGCTGTAATTGCTGGTTTCATTTTATTTTTCCCCTTTTGACATTATATCTCGTATGAGATTTAAAAAAATATCTGCTTTTACAATGGCGATTCCCTGTTCTTCATCGCCGAGAACCATGAGGCTGTCGCCTGTTTTGATGTCGAAGAGATCCCTCGCCTTCTTGGGAATGACGATTTGACCGCGATCGCCTACGGTGACTGTGCCAAAAGCATGTTTGCCCTTGGGGGCAATGGGAAGGTCTGCTTTAACCGGATCGTAATTGACCAGGTCATCCAATGTGACGTTATATAGATTTGCAAGAGCGATACAGTTTTCTAAATCTGGCAGCGTTTCACCGTTTTCCCACTTGGCTACTGCCTGACGGGATACGCCGATTTGTTCGGCCAGATATTCTTGTGAATATTTATAGTGCTTGCGCAGATGGGTCAGATTCACAGAAATCATATTTTTCACATCCTTTCTTTACTATACAATAGCACGGTTTTGTGGACTTGACTACCAACCAGAAATCACCAGCAATGTTATCTTTGGTTGAGTATGGGTCGTTTCCCTTTTTTGTTTCGTTATGTTTGCATCAAAGGGAATTTTGGTATATATTATCACAATGGAGGTAATTTGAGATGCATTATTTTATAACTCATATCGGATATATCGTTATCGCGGCTGTAGCGATCGCCCTGGTGGGCTTTGCCGCTGTCTTCTTCGCCGAAAAGAATGAGGCGGAGAGGGACATCAACGATGAACGATGCGATTTCACCTGTTCGGGCTGCCCGAATGTTTCTGTCTGTCACAAAGAGGGGAAAAGGGATGTATAGCACGACGCAGTGGTTTCTTTTCTTTTATATTTATTGCTTCTTTGGCTGGGTCTGGGAATCGGTTTATGTCTCAGTCAGAGCCAGAGAGTGGGTCAACCGTGGATTTATGCACGGACCCTTTCTGCCCATTTATGGCAGCGGCGCAATTGTGATTCTCCTCAGCACCATTGGCGTGCGTGACAATCTCTGGCTGATCTATCTCTTCGGTATGATCAGCTCGACGATTTTGGAATACTTTACAGGGGATGCCATGGAAAGGCTTTTTCATGTCAGGTATTGGGACTATACGCAGCACAAGTTCAACCTGAAAGGCCATGTCTGCCTGATGGTCTCTCTGGCCTGGGGCGCTTTTTCTATTTTGCTGGTCAAAGTTC
>URXI01000048.1 GCA_900551775.1 uncultured Eubacterium sp.
TGGCGAAAAATCCGCCGGCGTGGAGCTGCGGCACCACATTGACGATTTCCGTTCCAGGCAGCAGAGCCGCTTTTTCGACGATGACAGCACGGTTCAAATGCTCGCAGCACTGTGCGGCCAGAAAGATGCCTTTCTCTCTTAGAATCGGCATCACGCCCTCATAGACGGCCCTTGCAGCGTCAATATCGGAACCTTTGCCGATGTTTGCGCCTTTGATCTCGCTGGACGAACAGCCGATAACAAAGATGTCGCCTTTGTCCAGTTTTGCTGCTGCAAGCAGCTCTGTCACAGCATGAGCCGCCTGCTCTCTGATTTCTTCATAAGTCATTACTAATCACCTTCTTAGTTTATACATTCCAACTGTTCAAATAGTCAGCCTGCTCTTCCGTCAACTGGTCGATTTCGATCCCCCAGGCAGCCAGCCTTCTCCTGGCGACCAGATCATCAATTTCACCACTGACATCGACGACCACATTGGCAAGTTCCTTGTGATGATCTTTGATGTACATGGCTGACAGCGCCTGAACGGCGAAACTCATATCCATGATCTCTGCCGGATGTCCGTCAGCCGCAGCGATGTTGACCAGCCTGCCCTCACCGATGACGTTGACCCATCTGCCGTTTTCGAGACGGTAACCCATGATGTTCTTCCGGGTTTCCTTCTTCTCTACAGCAGCAGCTTCCAGTCCGGCCATATCCACCTCGCAGTCAAAATGCCCTGCGTTGCTTAGAATCGCTCTATCCTTCATCTTCAGCATGTGATCCACTGTAATCGTCTTGCAGCAGCCTGTAGCAGAAACAAAGATGTCTCCCATCGGCGCAGCTTCTGCCATGGTCATCACGTCGTAGCCGTCCATCTTCGCTTCGATGGCTTTGACAGGATTGATCTCCGTGACGATGACTTTTGCACCCAAAGCTGCAGCTCTCATAGCGATTCCGCGGCTGCACCAGCCATAACCCACGACAACTACAGTCTTTGATGCGACGATCAAATTCGTATTTCTCATAATGCTGTCCCAGACAGATTGTCCCGTGCCATAACGATTATCAAAGAGATGCTTGCAATCTGCGTCATTGACCGCTACCATAGGGAATTTAAGGATTCCCTCCTTCTCCATGGCCTTGAGCCTGATGACGCCAGTTGTCGTTTCTTCACAGCCGCCCCAGACTTCTTCTGCCAGGTCCGGACGTTTCGTATGAATCAATCCGACCAAATCTCCCCCGTCGTCGATGATGATGTTCGGTTTCTGTTCCAGACACATTTCGATATGCCTGTCGTATTCCTCCGCCGTAGCGCCATGATAAGCAAAAACTGCCAATCCGCTGTCCGCAAGGGCCGCTGCCACATCGTCCTGTGTGGAAAGCACATTGCTTCCCGTCACCGACATCTGCGCACCGCCGGCCGCCAGTACCAGGCACAAGTACGCGGTCTTCGCCTCCAGGTGGACCGAAAGTGAAATCTTAATCCCCTCAAACGGTTTCGTCTTGACAAATTCCTCGTCCAATCCGCGAAGGAGCGGCATGTTGTTCTTTACCCATTCAATCTTCTGATGCCCCGAAGGCGCCAGAGAGATATCTCTGATATCATATTCTCTCATATCAAATTCCTTTTCTTCTGTTATTTTTCTATCTCCAGAGGTGCTGTAAAACGCTCTGTAATATCTACATGACCCATCAGTGTCTCTGCTTCTTCGCCGTCGACAGTAAAAGAAACAGATTCTACTTCCTCAAAAGACTGCATCAAAGTGCTCACAATCTGGGAAATCAAAAGCTGCTCTTCCACAGCGCTTCCTGTCAGATTTCTGCTGGAAAAGTCTACAATGACATCTCCCTTTTTTTCATTTACATTGATTATAGTATAATCATCTCTAAATGCAGTGGCAACGCCGTCCTGCCCCTTGAGTCTGCTCTCCTGCAAAGCATTCAGTGTATTCAGGTAAAGCTCCGCCCTGCCGGACCCCTTCACTTCAGAATCCACAGTGATCAAAATCTGATCAGCTTTTCCCTTGAGCAGGAACTGCGGATTGACCACAGTCAAAACAACTCTCTGCCTGCTTCCACATCCTGTCAGCGCCATAAAGAGGGAAATGACGATGAGCATAATGATTACTTTCAAAAAACCATGTTTCATAAACTGCTCCTATTCGACAGTGACACTCTTAGCCAGGTTTCTCGGCTTGTCAATGTCTTCGTCTCTTTCTCTGGCGACGTAATATGCGAAGAGCTGCAGGGGAATCACGGTCAGCAGCGGTGTCACTTCATCAGCACAATTTGGAATGTAAATGACCTCCGTACTTTCCTGCTCGATTTTGGTGTTCCCTTCTTTTGCAACAGAAACCACGTGAGCCAGTCTCGCTTTTACTTCGACGATATTGGAGTACATCTTGTCAAACAATCTGTCCTGGGTAGCTAAAGCGATGACGATGGTCTCCGGTTCCATCAATGCAATCGTACCGTGCTTCAATTCTCCTGCCGCAATAGCAAAAGAGTTGATATAGGATACTTCTTTCAGCTTCAAGGAGCCTTCGTAGGCGACGGCGGAATCAATGCCGCGTCCGATAAAGAAGACCTGATCCCTGTTATAGAGGAATTTCGCCAGTTCTTCCACTTCGCCCGCCTTCTCAATTATTTTTTCCACTTTCTCAGGAATTGCCTTCAGTTCAGCAATCATCTCTGCATAGTACGCTTTGCTGATCGTCCCTTTCAGGTTCCCCATGTAGAGAGCGATCAGATACATGCAGACCAACTGGGTCGTATAAGCTTTGGTTGAAGCTACCGCGATCTCCGGTCCCGCCCAGGTGTAGAACACGTCGTCAGACTCTCTGGCGACAGAACTTCCCACCACGTTGACGATGGAGAGCACTCTGGCCCCTTTGCGCTTGGCTTCCCGTAGAGCTGCCAGTGTGTCCAGGGTTTCTCCCGACTGGCTGATGGCGATGAACAAAGTCTTATCGTCGACAAAAGGGTCCCGGTATCTGAACTCCGATGCCACATCCACTTCTACCGGTAATCTTGCCATCTTTTCAATGGTGTATTTTCCAACCAGACCTGCGTGGTAAGCCGTGCCACACGCCACAATATAGATTTTATTGAAATTCTCTAAATCCTCTAAGGTCAAAGAAATGCCGTCCAATTTGATCTGGTCATTGTCGTCCAGCCTTCTCATCAAAGTCTCACGAATAGCCTTTGGCTGTTCATGGATCTCTTTCAGCATAAAGTGCTCATAACCCTCTTTTTCGGCATCTTCCAGGCTCCAGGTAACCTGCAGCACATCCCGCTTAATTGGATTTTTATTTTGGTCGAGAATCTGAATCTTTTCCGGCGTACAGATGACCATTTCGCCGTTTTCAATCAGATAGATTTTGTCCAGGTATTTCAGCAATGCAGGAATATCCGATGCGATAAAATTGCAGCCCTTTCCCAGACCTGCAATCAGCGGCGCATCCTTTCGGAAAGCCACGATTTTCCCTGGTTCATCCTTTGAAATCGCAGCAAAGGCATAGGCACCTTTCATCTTTTCTACAGCGGCGAGAACCGCGTCTTCCAGGCAGCCTTTGTTCAGCACACCGATCAACTGAGCGATGACTTCTGAATCCGTCTCTGTCTTGAAACGAATGCCGTGTTCAGCCACAAGCCATTCTTTCAGCTCCACATAATTTTCTACGATGCCATTGTGCACGATGGCGATGCTTTCATCTTGATTGATATGGGGATGGGCATTTTCATCAGAGGGGACTCCATGGGTAGCCCATCTGGTATGTCCGATTCCTGTGGTGCCGTACAGTTTTTCTCCTGCGATGGCCTTTTCCAGGTTTTCGATCTTACCCTTTTGTTTCCGAACAGCAATGCTGCCCTTATCAATAAGGGCAATTCCTGCTGAGTCATATCCTCTGTATTCTAATTTCTTCAGTCCATCGATGATAATGTCCCTGCAATTATCATGACCGACGTATCCTACGATTCCACACATAATCTAACCTTTCTGTTTTAACTGAATTTTCTGCTGATCAAATCGGCCAATTCCTGGGCCATTTGATGAATCTGTTCGATATCCTCTCCTTCTATCATAACCCGGACCAGCGGTTCTGTACCTGACGGTCTGATCAAAACTCTGCCGCTTCCCTCCATTTCGGCTTCAATTGCTTTAATGGCGGCCTGTACCTCCTGGTCTTCCATATATCTCTTCTTATTTTCATTTGTTACATCTGCATTGACTAAAACTTGAGGGAAAATTTCAATTTCCGCCGACAGCTCCGAAGGTTTTTTGCCAGAAGCCCTGACCGCCTTCATAAACTGCAGGGAAGATAAAGTCCCGTCTCCCGTGGTCGTATAGTTTAAGAAAATGATATGCCCGGACTGTTCACCGCCCAGAATACAGCCGGTCTTCAGCATGGATTCCAGAACATATCTGTCGCCGACAGCCGTTACATCCACCTCCGCACCGACTTTGCCGATGATATACTGGTGAAAACCGATATTGCTCATCACAGTTGCCGTCACTTTGTTTTCTGCCAGCTGTCCTGCATCTTTCAGCATCTTCGCACAGATGCAGATGGTCTTATCCCCGTCGATGACCAGGCCTTTCTCGTCTACGACGATCAATCTGTCCGCGTCTCCGTCAAAGGCCAGACCGATGTCCGCCTTTTCTTCTACCACCTTTTGCTGCAGTTTCTCTGGATGGGTGGAGCCGATCTGGTCGTTAATATTGATTCCATTGGGGTCACAGCCGATGGTAACGACTTCAGCCCCCAGCGCTTTGTAAACTGCCGGCGCTGTCTTATAAGCAGCTCCGTTGGCACAGTCCAGCACCACTTTCATGCCGTCCAGCCTCACGTCAATGCTCTCTAAGAGGAATTTGCAGTACAGCTCGGTGGCATTTTCTTCCGCTTCCAGGCATCTGCCCAGTTCTTCTCCTGCCATATGGCTGTTAGGATCGATATCCCGAATGATGATGTCTTCAATCTTTTCTTCGATCGCATCATCCAGCTTGAACCCTTCGCCGTTGAAAAATTTGATGCCGTTATATTCGAAAGGATTGTGAGAAGCTGAAATGACAATACCGGCATCCGCCTGGTAATACTTTACCAGATAGGCAACTGCCGGCGTTGGAATCACTCCGACTTTGATCACATTTCCACCAACAGCCAGGATTCCGGCTGTCAAGGCATTTTCCAGCATATCTCCCGATACTCTGGTATCCTTTCCAATGACGATCACTGGTCTTTTATTCTCTTTTCTCAGGACATGTGCGCCTGCTTTTCCTAAATTAAAAGCGAGTTCCGGAGTCAGTTCTGAATTGGCGACTCCTCTTACGCCGTCCGTGCCAAATAATCTACCCATATCTACCTCTATTCTATCGTTACTCTAATTTTTTCCGGTCTGATTTCCATAGACGTGTACGTCTTCTCACAGGTGACTTTCAAATCCACCTGATGGCTTCCTTCTCCCAGGTCGCTCAAATCAGCAGAAAGGCGCAGATCGCTCTTCTTGATTGCTGCAACCGCGTCCTCCGTTCCTTTTACTACAATTTCTATTTTTCCGGCCTTGACCTGTCCCTTCAGGTCATTGCTCAAGCCGGTCAAGTCCACATCTCCTTCATCAAAGGTAAAAGTCTTGTTGGAAAGCGCCTGAATCTTGACAATGAGGATCAAGGAACTCGATTGATCTGAAATCTGTATCTTATCCGGTAAAATCGGAACCAGGTCGATGGACGTATCCTCAGTGATATCGGTAATATCCACTTCCTGTGTCGTAATGGAATCGATGTCTGCAAGATCACTGCTCTTTCCTTTGATGGTAATTGTCTTCGGTACTGCAGTGCTTTTCTCCAAAGTATCCCCAGCGTCGTCGTTAATCGGCACGACCAAAGGCACCGTCTTCGTCCTTGCCAGTTCTGCAGTGACAGAAATCGATTCCGCAGAAAGATCGACCTTCTTTACTTCGTTGCCTTCTTTGTCCACAGGCGTCAATTTGGTCTTGATTGTCTTCAGTTCATCCGTAACCTTGCCCTCGGCAACGACAGCCTTAACGCTGGCCACTTTATTGACTAATGAAGACGGACCACTGACAACCACCGATTCGCGGCTCATTTCTACTGTAATCGGTTCTTCTTCGCTGTCAAAGTGACCCAGATAGTCAACATCAATATCGACTTCCTTGGACTTGTTATTCTCTACGACAACGGTGACTTTGTTGATACTCTTATCTTCTATTTCCACGTTGTCCGGAACTCTCACATTGATCTTCAGCTCATTTTTTCCTTTTGCAGCATCAGCAAGGTCAACGACAGCCGTAATATCCCTTTCACTGATCTTGTTGATATTGCTTCTAGTTCCGCTCAAAGTGACACTCATGGTGTCTGCGCTGGTTTCTAAAACTGCCAGGTTACTGTCTTCCAAAACTTCACCATTGATGAAGGTGATGGGAATGTCCCTGAACGTCTTCGTATCAGTGGGATTTGTCTCACCGATAACATATGCCCATAATCCAACGGCTATGATAAGGGAGAGAATGATATTAAATTTTTTGTTATTTAGCATCTTTCTTCCTCCCTATCTTGTCAAATATTTTGCTGAACTTGAAGGAGTCGTCGTCATTACCCGAAAGATACAGGTTCAAAAGTGTCTTCTCAACGGTCTTGGTATCTAAAAATCTAGTCAGCTTGCCGTCAATCGCCATAGAGATAATCCCTGTCTCTTCACTGACAATGATAGCGATGGCATCGGAATTCTCCGTGATGCCAATGCCTGCCCGATGTCTTGTTCCCAGACTCTTATTCAAATTCTTATTTCCGGTAAGCGGCAATACGCAGCCTGCAGCAAATATCTTGTCTCCCCTGATGATCACAGCGCCATCGTGAAGAGGCGCTCCCTCATAAAAAATATTGCCTAAAAGCTGTGCTGTGATATCCGCATTGACTTCTGTTCCCGTCTCTGCGATATCAGAAAGGGCCGTTTCCCTTTCCAGAATAATCAATGCTCCTGTCTTGGTGCTGGAAAAGGAGTCTACGGCCTTGACGAACTCGTCAGTAACCGTTTTCGCTTTTTCTTTGTCCAGCTGCCCAAAGGGTGCTTTGACGATTTTGCTCCTTCCCACGTACTCCAATCCCCTGCGCAGCTCCGGCTGAAATACCACGACCAGTGCAATGACGCCCAGTGTCATAGTTCCCCTTAAAATCCAGTTAAGTGCATACAGGTTCAGAATGTCCGACAGGAAAAAGGCTACAACTAATACCAGCAGTCCCTTTACAAGCTGCTGGGCTCTCGACTCCCTGATAAACCCAAGTATTTTATACACGATAAAGGATACGATCAAAATATCCAAAACATCGTTGATTCCAATACTTGCAATAATGTTGTCAAAAAAATCCTTCATATATCTATCCCCTTATACGTATTACACTAATTTTACAGTAAAAGGCTCAAAAATTCAAGGGGGAGGCACAAAAAACACAGCATTCACTTGTTAACTGTCTGCGTGAACGTTTGCTTACTGCGCACAAAAAGAGCTGCCTTGCGGCAGCTCGTAATTTTAGTATGTTGTCTCTAATACTCCGTAATTCCCATCCTTTCTGCTATATACAACATTGACGCTGTCAGTTTCCATATCCAGGAAAACGAAGAAATCATGTTGAAGCATCTCCATCTCAAGGATTGCTTCGTCCACAGTCATCGGCGCAAGTTCAAATTTCTTTGTTCTCACAACCTTGACTTCTTCCACTTCTTCTTCCATCTCTGGAAGGGTTTCAAATCTTACTGACTTGTTGTCATTGTATCTTCTCTGAAGTTTACCCTTAAATCTTGACATCTGGCTCGACAGTTTGTCGACTACCTTGTCGATTCCCTCGTAGATGTCTGGAACGACTTCTTCTGCTCTGAATACAGCACCCTTGGCGTTTATCGTCGCTTCGATCTTGTCCTTGCCTCTCTCCTGAGATAATACTACATTTACGGTAATGTCGTCTGAAAAATACTTTCCTAATTTATCAAATTTCTTTTCCATCGTGTCCTGTAAATGTTTGTAAGTGTTAAAATTCTTACCTGTGATGATTACCTTCATTTGATGACCTCCTTAGTTGCCTCAGGGCCTTGCGGCCATAAGTTATTTTGTTGCTAATAGTATACCATAGTTTTCTGAAAAATCATACTAGAATTTTCAAAACAGAAAAACGGCATTGCAGTTGTCTGGCTGACCTGGTCTTTGCCCCCACACTCGCCTTTACCGGGATTTTCCCGAGGACTTACATCTAAGCTACGCCATGATCACTGCCGCTCTAGCGGATCAGCTTACGTGGATCCCTTTGCCCGTAACTGGCATGGATTTTCAACCACAGACCCAGACAACTGCAATACCGTCTTTAATCTTGATTTGGTGAGTTTGACTGCGTAGCGCTTCAATTTTAACTTTAACAGCCACTTTTTGAAAAATTGAGTATAAAATTTCACCTCTAGCGCTGGACAATAATTACATTTTTAACAGATTTTATAGAGAAAATCGCTTATTTCAGGTCTGGGCGTCCAAAATCTCTGTAATATATTTCCATTTTTTATACTCTAAATCAAAAAAACCGACTAAAAAAGTTAAAATTCCAAAATTATACCTTATCACACCTCATCAAACCTCAATCACACCTGCTGCTTACCTGGCCGCAAACGCAAGCAGATACACATCCAGCGCGCCTGCCCCTTTCAGCGCAGCATAACATTCCAGCGCCGTGCTGCCGGTGGTATAGAAATCGTCAATCAGCAAAATCGACTTTCCCTTTAGCATTTTAACATACTTTTCGTTTACTGCAAACTTTCCTTTTACATTTTGCCTGCGCTCTGTCGGATTCAGCCCTCTCATAGGCAGCGTATTATCTGTGCGCAGAAGCCCGTGTGCCGCCTGGGGCTTTGATATAAGGCGCCCCAGGTATTTGCCGATCAGCGCCGCATGGTTGAACCCACGCTGCCGTTCTTTTGCCGCATAAAGAGGCACCGGTACGATGACATCGGCAGAGACGTCAGTCAGCGCCAGCCTGTCCGCCATGATCTCGGCGATATCTCTGGCGATATAAGTTTTGCCGTTATATTTGAGGGCGAAGATCAAAGTTCTCTCGTAGAGTCCGTATTCTGTACACCGCAGCACTTTGAGGCCGCCAATCTCTTTGATCGGGGAAGCGTCCCACCTGATGTGGGAAATGCAGTGGTCACACAGATTGTAAGTCCTGCTCTCGTCAATGATATTGCCACAGCAGCTGCAATAGAGTGACGGCGGATAGATCAGATCCAGCGCCGCATTGCCAATACTTCTTACATTCATTGTCCTACCTCTAGCAGGCTCTCCAGCCTGTATCGCAAACCGGAGTATCTCATCTTGATCCGGTTGTTGTCAATCATGGCGTTCATGCGGCCTTCTGAACCGACGAGGACGACGATCTGTTTGCCGCGGGTGACCGCTGTATAGAGCAGATTCCGCGTAGCCAGCACTGGCGGAAACCAGGATATAGGCATGACCACAATGGGGAATTCACTGCCCTGGCTCTTGTGAACCGTCACAGCATAAGCCAGTTCCAATTCGTCCAGCTGAGAAAAGTCATAGGTCACGTATTTGTCCTCGTCAAAGATGACTGTCATCTGGTTGAATTCTTTGTCTATCTTCTCGATGAAACCCACGTCGCCGTTAAAAATCCCCTGCCCTTCGGAAAAGTCCCGACGTTTTTTCCAGCCCATCTGATAATTGTTCTTGATCTGCATCACCTTGTCATTTTCACGGAACAGTTTCTCACCGAACTTTCGTTCCATCAGATCCTCCCGCGGCGGATTCAAAGCCTGCTGCAGCTCTTTGTTAAGAGAAATACTGCCCAGCGGCCCTTTGCGCACCGGGGTCAAAACCTGAATATCCCTGACCGGGATGATGCCTTCATAATAAGCGGCCAGCCGCTTGGTGACCAGTTCCAGCATCAGATCCAGAATTGCCTTTTCAGAAGGACGCTCCATGAGAAAAAAATCCTTGTCCTTTCCGTTGACAAAAGGGTATTCTCCCTTGTTAATTCTGTGCGCATTGACGACGATCATGCTCTCTTCTGCCTGCCGGAAAATTTCTTTTAAGATTACCGTGTGGACATATTCACTCTCGATGATGTCGCGCAGCACATTTCCTGCACCGACAGATGGCAGCTGGTCGTAGTCTCCTACCATGATCAGACGGGTGCCCGGTTTGATGGCTTCGGTCAATCCCTGCATCAGCATCAGGTCAATCATGGAAGCCTCGTCCACAATGACCACATCATATTTGAGAGGATCTTCGCTGGTCTTTCCGAACTTCATCACATCTTCACCTTCAGAATAATAATATTCCAGGAGCCTGTGTATCGTAGATGCGTAATGTCCGCTGGTCTCTGTAATCCGCTTTGCCGCCCTGCCCGTCGGCGCTGCGATGGCAACTTTGAACTCACTGTGCTCAAAGATATTGATAATCGTATTGATGATGGTCGTCTTACCTGTACCCGGACCGCCTGTGATGACAGAAATGCCACTGGTCAGAGAGCTTTTGACAGCCGCAATCTGCTGCTCAGAGAGAACGATGCCCGTCTCTCCTTCCGTCATCTTGATCATGCTGTCGATGTCCACTGACAGAGACTTAAGGTTGGCGTTTGCAATGGCGGCGATATTCTTGCAGACCTTTTGTTCCGCCAGATAATAGAGATAGAGATAGACCACCGTCTGTCCGCCCAGGTTGTCGATCTGGATGTCGCCTTCAAAAGCCATGGTCACCATATTCTCGTAAATCAGTTCTGTGGAAACATCCAGCAAATCCGCCACTTTTTCGCAGAGCTCCTGCTGGGGCATGTAGGTGTTACCTTCTCCCACATAGTAGCTGAGGCCGTATTTGATGCCGCTGTGTATTCTGAAGGTACTTTCTTTCTCGATGCCCATCTTCTCTGCGATAGCATCCGCTTTGCGAAAACCGATGCCGTAGACTTCTTCCACCAGGCGGTAAGGATTCTCTTTGATCAATTCCGTGGCAGCAGCGCCGTAAATCTTATACAGCTTCAGGGCATAATCCGCCGAAACGCCGTATTCCTGAAAGAACATAGACACGTTTGCAAACTGTGCGCGGCAAAAGACTCCGCGATGGACTCCGCCTTCTTCTGGCCGATACCGCTGACAAGAGACAGCCTTTCCGGCTCATGCTCCATGATTTCGAGAGTCTCTTCACCGAACTGATTGACGATAGCCGCAGCCATTTTGGGACCGATCCCCTTGATGACACCCGACGCCAAAAAACCTTCAATTCCAGCCTTCCCTGTGGGCAGCATCTCTTCAAATTCGTTGAAGGCGAACTGCTCACCGTAAGTCGGATGAATCTTGAAGGTTCCGCGCAGCTTATAGCTGCTTCCTTTGACGCAGGACGGGAGACAGCCGACCACCGTAAAATACTCGTCTTCTGTCTCCATCACTGCGATGGTATATCCGTTCTCTTCGTTATGAAAAATAATTTCTGTAATGATACCCTGTTTTTCTTCCATTTACTTCATCCATTTGACATATCTCGTCTTTGCTGCAAACTTGTTTTTGGAATACTTCTTGGCCGCTTTCAGCAAGATATCTCTCTTGTTGTCCTTGGAATCCTTGTGGACCACTGCGACCACCAGATCCAGCAGCTCCTGCGCCTTTTCCGGGGAATCGGTGATGCCTGCTTCCATGATATCGTTGGCGTCGATGGCCAGATCTTCAGCAAAGACCGGAGCATGGCTGCTCTTGACGACCTGCATAAAGTAATTTCGAGCTTCAATCTTGTTTGCCGGCTGGTCATAGACGATACGCTGCGCCTTTGACAGGTTGTGCAGGTAATTGTACATTTCCAAACCGTGTTTGTGGAGGTAGCGTTTGAAGGTCAGCTCGTCCACCAGGAAGTTGATGTCGATCATCTCCTCCAAGGCGGTGATCAGTTTCTTTTTTGTTTTTTCATCAAATTTGAGATATTCAATCGCCTCAATGCTTCTCTTCTTTGAAAATGCCGTATACAGCAGTCCCAGACGGCGAGTACGCACCGGCCTCGTCTTGTCGATGTTCTTGCAGACCGTGTGGAATGAACGCATATCTGATTTAGACAGCTTGTTCGATACTTCTTCACTCAAAACAGCTGCCATCAGGCCGGTTCCGCCCATCATGTTCAGCCCTTTGCCCGCATTGTCAGAAACCAGAATCCGCTCCAGCTGCACTCTGATGGCGTTGACATCGTAACCCAGCAAGAGACGCCAGTTCGCCACGATTCCATCGTAGACTTCTTTGTGAAGATCAAAACCCATCTCTGCTGCCAGTCTCACTGCCTCCATCATTTTAATCGGCTCTTCTTTGAATAATCGGTCTGGATCAGATACGGCTCTGACCAGCTTTTTCTTGATATCTTCTCTGCCGCCATAGGGATCCACAAAAGTCCGGTCCGGATTATCAGCCATTGCATCAACGGTAAAGCCGCTCCTTCCCATCTCGTCCGCAATGGTGCCCTCCATGTGGTGGACATCCAGCACGGATCCTTCCAGATGAGAAGGTTCATCCTCATCCTTTCCCTTTACTTCGTATGTAAAGTCCAGACGCACCACGGGAGATTCGCCCTCTATGCGTTTGCCTTCGGGAAAAAGCCGCATCAGATCATCCATAGATGCCTTCGTCGTCAGATCCCAGTCATAGATCTGCATGCCGCAGAGCAGATTTCTGACACAGTCACCTACAGCATAAGTTTCAAAGCCTTCCTTTTCCAAAGTTTTCAGAGTTGATAGCACATCTTTGTCAAATTTAATCACTTCTACATCCTCCGTTTTCTTTCGTCCATCGGTTTGTATAATCTTCTATTGTCCAGGGTCCATACCCGGTCCGAAAATTCGCCCGGGGCAATGCCGTCAAGGGCATTTTCCATATCGAACATCCTGGCATCCAAAATATCTAAATAGTGCAGTACCTCCGCTTCTGGAAACAGTGGTTTCTTAGGACTGCCAAATTCCGGTTCGTAGTGATGGGAGAGAATCATGTGTTCCAGCATCAAAGCCTTCTCCCTTGGAAATCCCAGTTCTTCCGTGACTTTGTCCAGTAATTTGATTCCCTGTACGATGTGTCCCAGCAGTTGTCCCTCGAAGGAATATCCTGGGGAAATTCCATACTCGTTAGATTCAATCTCGTTGAGTTTTTCGATGTCATGGAGGATCACCCCCGCAGCGACCATATCCTGATTGAGATAGGTGTAAATCTGACACACGGCCAGACCCGTCATCAGCATTCTCTTCACGTGATAGAGAAGACCGCCATACTCTGCGTGGTGATTTTTGGAAGCCGCCGGATAATACATCAGCTTTTTCTTATTGTCTGCAAGGATCTTGGTGCAGAGTCCCCGTAAATCCTGGTCCTCCATCTCGTCTGCTACTTTGTAGATAAAGTCATACATGTCCTCTGACTTCTCCGGCGCCGTTTTGATATAGTCCGCTATGTCTAAATCATCTGCTTCATTGCTCATGCGGATTCTGCCGATCCGCAGCTGGGTCTGCCCCTGCCAGTCGGTGACCTGGGCTTTGACCTTGACCACGTCTCCCTCCTTGATCTGGGAAAGCGCTTCTATCTCACCTTCGGCGATGTCCCATTTCTTGGAGTTGACTTCCCCAGTCTTATCCCCCAGGAGCACGTCAAAATATTGTTTCTTGTTAGCGCCCACTTTGATGCCGGCGCTTTTCACCATAAAAAAATCCGTAACTTCTGTCTGATTTCTCAAATCTGCTGCGTAATATTGTTTCATTCTATATTCTCCATAAATGTAATCAAAAAAATCACTGTACTAGTAGACATTATAATACAAATCTGCCAATTAGTATAGTAATTAATTGTGAAGATATTTCCCCATATGCAAAAGAGGGGGCACGATTTCTCATGCCCCCTATAGTGTCTGCTATATTTCCATGTTGTTATCAAAGCTCTCAACGTTCTGTGCTTTATCCAGAGCTACACTGGCTTTGAACAAGTCACCGTCTATGGTGATTTCAAACCAGCCGCCCATCAGCTTTGTCAAGTCCTTTGCGATGGACAGGCCCAGGCCGCTGCCTTCTGTATTTCTGGACTCGTCGCCTCGTTTGAAGCGCTCCATCAATTCGTCTGCACTGATATTAAGCTGCTCCTTGGACATATTCTTGACTTCCAATACGATCATGCCTGCTTTTTCTATGATGTCCATGTAGACTCTGCTGCCCGGAAGCGCATATTTGCTCACATTGACCAGAAGATTTTCGATGACTCTCCACAAAAGCTGTCCATCTGCCATCACAAAGACGGTGTCGGCTTTGTTGGTGAAAATCACATCCAGATCGTTTGCTGCTAATCGTTCCTCTAGTTCCCCTAAGGCCTGGTTGACGATGGAAGTCATTTCGATCCTGCCGATATCTACCGGAATTGCCCCGCTGGAAGCCTTTGCCGCTTCGAAGAGATCCTCTGTCAGCTTCTGCAGCCGTTTGGTCTTCTCCTCGATGATGTCCAGATACTCCGGTGCATTCTCGCTGTCAAGCCCCTCTGTTTTGAGGAGATCCACATAGGACACCATGGAAGTCAGAGGCGTCTTCAAGTCGTGAGATACGTTAGAGATCAGATCCGTCTTCATCCTCTGGTTCTTCAGTTCGTTCTGCACCGCAATACTGGCTGCTTCAGAAATTTCGTTGATGCTCATGGCCAGACGATCCAGTTCCCCGTTGTCGTCCACCGGAATCTTATAATCCAGATTTCCACGCTTTACCTCGTTTACACCTCTTTTGACGGCCTGGTATTTGTGCACATACTTCGGTACGAAAATGAAGATCAAAATCAGCACCGGGATGATGCCGAACCAGGTGGCAGACAAGAGACAGCCTCCGAGGAGAACCACCATAGCTTTCCAAAAGATGCCTTCACTCTCTTTCGCCGCGTCATAAATGTAACAGCAGACCTTGCCGATAATCGTATGCCTCCAAAAAGCACCTGCCTTTATTTTTTTCACTAATGAGAGAAGGACGATCAAAGTCAGAGATACCAAGACAAGCGTAGCAAGGACAGCGAAGAAGACTTCCAGCCACATCGGTTCAAAGCCTGAATCGTAGACTTTATACCAGTCATTGTATGCCTTCAGCTGATCCTTTGACAGATATTCTAACAGCCCCTCATACCAGCCGCTTCTAGAGATGACATCTATGTGCAGCATACAGAGCATTCCTATAAAAAATACGGCAAAGCCGCCACCGACAATCTGCAGATCCGTGAATAGCCGGTCAAACCAATTGAGGCTGATCTTCCCATCCTCGTCTCTGGCGCCTATTTTCCACATTGCCAGAACCAGCGTGACGATGGCCGCAAGCACTGCTGTCACTTCCACCATCCATAAAAGCGATATTTGATCGCTGATCTCCGGGATTTCATTCTCCCAGGCATAGTTCAAATTGTACGCCAGCGCCAGCATACAGCCGACGATGACAGACGCAGTAACAGCGACTACGCATATGACACTGCTGACAAAGCAGATTGTGCCCTTATAGTTTTTCAATTTTGTATCCAATTCCCCACACCACCTTCAAATATTTTGGATTTTTAGGATTAATTTCAATTTTTTCTCTAATTCTTCTGATATGGACAGCTACGGTGTTCTCAGGATTGTAAGCCGGCTCATTCCAGACATTTTCGTAAATCTGTTCCATAGAGAAAACCTTCCCTGCATTCTCCGTCAGAAGCTTTAGAATACCGAACTCGGTCGGCGTCACTGTGACGTATTCCCCATCTATCGTCACAGTTTTCTCCCCATCGTCGATCACAAGTCCCCCTGTTTTGTAAACCCCACTTTTTTTCTCCATGCTGCCCAGGTCCACGTACCTCCGCAATTGGGATTTGACTCTGGCAATCAGCTCCAATGGATTGAAAGGTTTTGTGATGTAGTCGTCAGCGCCTACGTTGAGACCTGTGATCTTGTCGTAGTCCTCCGACTTTGCAGAAAGCATGATAATCGGTATGTTTTTCTCTTCTCGGATCTTCATGGTCGCCTGCACGCCATCCATCTTCGGCATCATGACGTCCATGATAATCAGATGCACCTGCTGGCTCCTGGCAATGTTCAGTGCTTCTACCCCATCAAAAGCCTTAAACACTGTGTACCCCTCATTCCTCAGATAAATCTCTATGGCGCCGGCAATTTCCTTATCGTCATCGCAAACCAATATATTCATAAAACCTTTCTCCTTTCGTTTACAAGTTTATATTAATCCTTAAATATTACAAAGTGGTCGTGGTATTTCTTACGAAATTCTTAAACAAATTTTAACACAAGTCGCAGATGCTTTCAAATGCAAGAAAAAAATGGAACAGGATGCATCCCGTTCCACTTGATAAAGTTATTTTGCTTTTTGTATCATACACTCTTTGCGATAAAAACAGATGCCATACTTCTCGATTACTGCGTATCCTTCGTCACGAAGACTCGCCTCATAGTTCTGCTTCTCAATCTGCTCCAAAGCAGCTTTGCACTTTTCCTCCATCTGATCAAAGCGCTGTGCAGCCTTCAGTTCAAAAACAATGGCTCTGCCGCCCCCTATCCTTCGGGTTTTAGTATCAAATCCGGCCTTCCAGTGCCGCTCTCCCGGTTTGACAGCACCTCATAGTCTTCAAAGCCTGCAAAGAGCCCGGACAGAAAACCGTGATAATAATTCTCCGCATAGTCAAAGTAGCTGATTGAATCCTCGTAGATACAGGCAATCTCTTCGTGAAGAGGCTTTTTGATGATACCTCCGTTCATCAGTGTCTCCAGGTCCATGCGTATCTCGAAATCTGCTTTCTCCACCAATTCCCTCAAGATACTTCTCGTAAAAGGCCTGACCAGTAATCCTTCGGCATGAAGTCTTCTCCGTTAGCATTATCTATATAGTTGCTAATGCTCCACGGGTTGTAAATTACCGACGTCCCGAAATGATAGCCGCCATACCACCCTTTCACCAAAGGAAATCGGTCAGCAATCCCATAACTGTCAAGCATGGCTTTCACTTCTACTTCAGTAAAGCCGAAGCAGTCCTTATAATAATTATCAAGAAGAGATTGTGTCTGAAAATTGTTGAACCCCGTGATGGCACTTTCAGAACAAAAACGCAGTCGGCCCATGAGGATGCCTCTTTCCAGATAAGGGTTGCCTTTCAGTGCCGAACCAAACAAAGAAAGAATAAAGTTGAGCATTTTTTTATAAAAGCCTTCGTTAAAAGCTGCCTCTAGTGGTGCATCATATTCGTCAATGATTGTCTTCATCTTGTAATGCTTCAATCTGACGATATTGCTCTTTCTCAATTTCCGAAAGTGACTCCCCTTGCAGAACATAACTGTGACGGTGGAACTCCGCTGAAATTTGCTTCTTAATCGTGAGATATACATCGTCATAGTTTTCCTGTTTTGCTGACTTCAGTGATAGGTTAATGACCGGGTACTGTTGCTGGTGCTGCAGGTACTTTTCTCCGCAGGAGGATATGGCAAGACCTTCGAAGATGTAACCGTTATCCACCTTCTTCCCCGCCTGGGTGCGCTCGTCCTCAAAAAAACGGCGAAGCATGCTCAAGTTCAACGTTTTCCCGAACCTTCGCGGCCGAGTCAGCAGGCTTACCTTGCCGCCAGAATCAAGCAGTTCCCTGATCAGCATACTCTTGTCTACATAATACAGGTCTTTGTCTATGATTTCCTTGATATCCTCATATCCGATTGGTAACGCTTTTCTTTCCATCACTGGCGCCTCTTTCTGCACACTTATTTTCATGCCTATAGTATACGTGAAATCCTGTAAAATCACAACAAAAACAATTAAGTTAGGTTTTTTGCATATATCTGGGCATGGCCCGTGTAACTGGGTTGTATTTTGAAGGCCTCGCCATGGGGGTATATCCGTCTCTGGTTATTTTTTGTATGAATTCTGATGGTTAAAGTACCTTCCACTGTCCTTAAAAGTAACCACATGAAGCAAATTAACTGATTCTAATGTCAATCGGAATCGTTTTCCAGGAGAATCGTCTCTATCCCTGCGATAGAGTTACGCGAGACCTTTAATTCCACATCAAAAAACCTAACCATATCGTAAAAAATCCGTAAGACATACCCCCGTCCCCTATATTCAGACAGGCACTTCGTATGAAAAGCGGTTCTGGACATTTTTAAAAACGAATAGCACCAAAAACGCGAACCTTCCGTTTTTGTCAGGTTCGCGTTTATATTTTGTATTTTTCATCAATATTTCACTTATGGATTTCTTTCTTGAGCTTTGCTTCTGCATCGTCCAGCCTGGTCTGCAGAGCCTCATAATCCTCTGTTTCTTTGTACTGTTTGATCAAGTCGGCTTTGAAAGTCTGCCAGTCCTTTGGGTGTCTCTCGCCGAGCTTGTCCATAATGCGGCCACTTCGGTACAGCTCCTTCTGCATTCTGACCGATTTCTCAAAGTTCAGACCGATCTTTTTGTAAGCCGCTTCTATTTCATCAAAGTCTTCGGACTTTTTTACCTCTGAAATCAGGTCGTCCATATACGCTTCCACCTCTTCATCGGTGACGACGATGGCTAGATTCTTCGCCTGCCAGGCATATGCCGCCTTTTCTATGATACCCTCTCTGGCAGACAAAATGGCGCTTTCTTCGTCTACCTCTTGCAACATCTTGATCTTGGCTCCCAGGTAAAGTCCCCGATAGACCAGGTCTTTGATGTCCAGAGCTTCCTTCTGCAACGCGTAATACTTCTCCATGAACTCCTGGTCCGTCATCTGGGTATCGTGGTAATCTCCCTGCCGCTCACAGATCCAAGTCTGCTGCACGCCGCCAGATTTGACAGACACGATCAATTCACCGCCTTGGCCGTATAGGGAATACTCTGCCCCGTCTGCCCCTGTAAAATGCAGCCTGCCGTCTCTTTCCGCAAGTTTCCCAACCTGGTCGGATCCGTCATCCCAAAATCGATAGCCGCCCTTCTTGTCGATGGCGAGCATGGCATCATTATAGCCTTCACTGATCACCTCGTCCCCCTGCCTTACCTCTTTTGTCATCCAAAGACCTTTGATCTCAGACGGATCTGCAGTCTTCTGATACTTGTTCTGGTACACGAATACCGCTGCCACTGCGGCTGCAATGAGCAAAACAGCAATTAAAAAGATTGTGATTTTCCTTTTCGATAACATGGCGATCCCCCCTGTTCTAAAGTTCTTCCTTGATGTTCTCTATTGCAGTGTCCAATTCTACTTTCAAATTCCTGTATGCCTTAGTATGATGAAACCGATTGACCACGTCTTGATCAAGGTTTTCCATCTCTAACGAAGATTTTCGATAGACGGAACTCTCATATCTATCCCAGCGATGGGCTTCCGCATTCACCCAGATATAATCCTCATATGTCATACCTACCTTTTTGAGTGCAGCATCATAACCCTCAAGCGCTTCAGGATGTTCCTTTAGTAGTTTGGCATACTCGCTCAAATACTCTTCCATTTCTTTATCCGAAAAGACGATGCCGTGCTCTTCTCCATACCAGACAAAGGCTCTGCCTCTGACACAGTATGCTTTGGCTTTCGTGATGGCTTTTCCTTCGGGATATCCGCCGTCTATCATGATCATCGCTGCGACATAGAGATTTCTCTGGGTTCCATCCTCAATTGCCATGGCTTTTTTCTGTATGGCAAAATAGGCATCCAGCCGCTCTTCCTCTGTGCGCTGCGCATCTCGGCAATAACCACTCCGCTGGCAGATCCAGGTTTGCTCTTTTTTCCCTTTCCGGGCAGTCACGATCAACTGTCTCTGCCTGCCATGGATGTCATAAATCCATCCATCATCGCCGGTAAAGCGAAGCTGGCCGTCCGCTACCTCCAGCTTCCCCATCTGTTCATTCCTTGGCTCATCGTTCCAAAGATGAAAGCCGCCATTTTTGTCGATGTCGATCAAAATCACGGTTTGATTATCGCTGACCAGCTTGTCGTCCTGCCAGATTTCCGCTACTTCCCAGCTGGCGGCAATTCTCGCCGGATCGATCAAAAAATCGTCTTCTCCCGCATGAATGAATGCAGAAGTGATTACGGCTGCTGCGATGAGTACCGCCAATAGAATCAACCCCTGTTTTTTCTTACCTGCCATTTTCATCACCCTCCTGCCTTTTCTAATTATTATATTACGCTCTATATTATGTCGAAGTCAATGCGTTGGATAGAAAATTAAGAATTATTAAGAAATTCTGCTCAAGAATAGGGAACGTCCCGGTCACCTTACACATGTGA
>URXI01000049.1 GCA_900551775.1 uncultured Eubacterium sp.
TCTGATTCCTGAGAACACCAGATAACCCAGACCGCCTGCGCCGATAAAGGCCGCCATGGTCATGAGTCCCACAGCAGTTACAGCCGATATTCTGACACCTGCCATGATGACCGGCAGCGCCATAGGAATTTTGACCTTGGCCAGGACCTGCCACTTTGTCAGTCCAATCCCCTTTGCCGCTTCTACCAGATCAGGATCGATGCTGGCAATACCGGTATAGGTGTTTTTGATGATCGGCAGCAGAGAATAGATGATGACCATGACCACTGCCGGAAGGGCGCCGATACCGAGAAGCGGTATGGCAAGACCGAGAAGTGCCATGCTCGGAATCGCTTGAACGACGTTGGCTAAACCGATAATGGGCTTATCCAGCTTTTTGACGTAACTGATCAGAATGCCCAGCGGCACGCCGATGATGATGGCAAAGCCCACGGCGATGGCTGTCATTTCGATATGTTCCATGAGGAGATCGACGATCTGACCCAGATGCTCTCCCATATATTTAAAAAGTGCTATCATTATTGGCTCACCGTCCCTTCTGTACTATCTTCCGTCAGGAACTGTTTGCTCAGGGTAGAAACTAAGTTACTGTTGGTCAGAAGGCCCACCAGCCGTTCCTCGGCATCGAGGACCGGAATGTTGTTGACCTCCGTCTCTTCTACCATCTTCAGCACATCGACGATGTTATCGCCCAAGTGAGCAAAATATGCCACTTCGTGCATGATGTCCTGCGCCTGCATCAACGGTCTGTTGGCCTTGAACAGATCTTTTCTGCCCACCATGCCGCGAAGACGTCTCTCTTCGTCCACTACAAGCAGCGTATCGATGTGATGATCTCTCATGCGCTTGATACATCTGTTTCTGATCATGTCGCCTTTACAGGTTATCGGGTTTTTGATCATAAAGTCTTCAACCTTTATGTATTCTGGGGAATCCCAAATCCTGTTGGTGCCGACGAAATTGGCTACAAATTCGTCAGCGGGCTGTTTCAGTATCATCTCCGGCGTATCAAATTGAAGGATATGACCGCCTTTCATAATACAGATCCTGTCTGCGATCTTGATGGCCTCGTCCATGTCGTGGGTAACAAAGACCATGGTCTTTCCCATCTTGGATTGAAGTTCAATCAGCTCGTCCTGCAGGCTGCTTCTGGTTACCGGATCCAGAGCTGAGAAAGGTTCATCCAGCAGAATGATGTCCGGATCATTGGCAAGTGCCCTGATGACGCCGATTCTCTGTTTCTGTCCTCCCGAAAGCTCTGTAGGATATCTGTCAAGAAACTGATCAGGATCCAGGCCCACCATCTTCATCAGTTGCTTGGTGTTCTCTACAATTTTATCAGGATCTTTTTTCTCCATGCGCTCGATAATCTCGATGTTCTGGCGAATGGTCATATGGGGAAACAGGCCGCCCTGTTGAATGACATAGCCCATGTTTCTGCGGAGCTGGACCTTGTCCATCTCCTCGATATCCTTTTCATCGATAAAAATCTTGCCTTTACTTGTTGGAATTAATCTGTTGATCATTTTCAGCGTCGTTGTCTTTCCACAACCGCTGGGACCGATGAGGACGGTGAGTTCACCGTCGTTTATGTCCATAGAAATGTCTGATAAGACGACGTTACCTTTGAATTCTTTCGTAACGTCTCGAAATTGAATCATTAAAAAAACCCCCTATCTGATTCTCAATTAATCGTACCTTCTGCAGACCAGAATACACATGTCCGCAAAAGTATAAGTTCCCCAATGTATATAATTATACCGACAATTCTGAACAAAGTCAAACGACAAAAGTCGATAATTGTTGAAATTGACGCAAAAAAAGAGAGTACATTTCCTCTGATGCAGAAAAAATATACTCTCAAAACGGTTATTTATACATTAATCTAAGAACGGCGAAACCTCGGTGATTTCAGCAATCAGAGCGTGCAGTTTCTGCATCTCCTCTTCGATTTTTTCCAGGTTTTCCCGATCCACATTACGTGTCATAAAAAGATTTTCAATTTCTTTGTCAAAAGTGGCTAAACTGCCTGCCACATCGATAAATTTCGTAAAATTGGAACTGTTATATGCCGATTGGAATTTTCTGAGATCCGTACCGATGATATCGACAATCTGCTGCTCGTTATAAATCTTTCCAATCATCATCGGATAGGGACTGACTCTCTGCAGATAGATTTCTTCCTCTTTGACTTCATACATATAGGTAATTTTCAGTTCTTCCCCTAAATCGAACTTGGCAATATTGATATGGGCCGGTGAAGTTTTGATGGACTTCGCCCCCATCTGCCGCAGCATGATGTTGACCATATCGTCTGAAATTCTATTCCTCATAATCGTTCAGCTCCTTCCTTACATCGCATATCTTAACAAAAGATAAATCATGGCTACTACGACGGACATGATCATCACCGGAAATCCCACCTTCGTATATTCTTTGAAGGTAATCGGGTAGCCGTGCTTGCCGCTGATGCCGGAGAGCACCACATTGGCTGATGCGCCGATCAGAGTGCCGTTGCCGCCGAGACATGCGCCCAGGGAAATCGCCCACCACAGCGGCGTGATGTCGATTCCACTTTCACCCAAAGCCAGTACCAGCGGGATCAGTGTCGCAACAAATGGGATGTTGTCCAAAACGGAAGACAGAAGAGCCGATGCCCAGAGCAGAACCATCATGGTCATGATCTCGTGGCCCTTTGTCATATTGATGACAAGCTGTGCCAGCTGTCCGATCACGCCGGTTTCGTCCAAACCGCCCACGACGATGAACAGTCCTGCGAAAAAGAGAATGGTCGTCCACTCCACTTCAGCGATGATGTAATCTACGTTTTGTCTGCCGATGACCAGCATGATGGCTGCGGCTGTCAATGCTACCGTTGCAGATTCAATCCCCAGCTGGCTGTGAAACATGAAGCCCACAACCACCAGAATCATCACGATGATGCTCTTGCAAAGCAGAGATTTATCTTCTATCGCCTTATTCTCATCCAATTCCATGACGGAAAGAATCGCCGCCTCATCTGCCGTCAGATCTGACTTGTAGACAAACTTCATGACTAATACCAACGCCGCAATGACAATGACGGCCACAACTCCCGTATTGGCAATGAAGTCTACAAAATCAAGTCCGGCGGCACTGCCGATCATGATATTCGGCGGGTCACCGATCAAAGTTGCCGTACCACCGATATTGGAGGCTAGTATCTGGGTCATGAGAAAGGGAACCGGATTGACCTTGAGCATCCTGGCAATGGTAATAGTCATCGGTCCTACGAGAAGGACGGTGGTCACATTGTCCAGGAACGCTGATAAAACTGCCGTAATCACCATGAAAGCGACCATGATCTTCCACGGATTTCCATGGGCGAGTTTGGCCGCTTTGATTGCAATATATTCGAAAACACCTGAGTTTTTCACGACGGAGACAAAGAGCATCATTCCGATTAGAACTCCGATCGTATTAAAGTCTATGTAATCCACAGCCTTGTCCACTGTCAGGATATGGGTGAGCATCAGCACGACTGCCCCTGCCAGAGCCACTGCCGTCCTGTGCACTTTCTCTGTCATGATTGCGACAATTACTACTAAAAAAACAATAATTGCTATGATTTCATCCACGTTCTTCACCTCTTGCTGTCAAAATTCTGTTTCTCGCATAACATGGATTGTAGCACTTTTAAATGAAAAAGCAATGGCTTCTCTAACATTCAAAAATATCAGAAATTGTCGTAAATGGTCGAATCCCGTGGAATCTCAAGGACAACGCAGCTATAAGACTTAAGTATTATTTTTTAAAAACCGAGTTCTTCATCGATGAGAACGACCTCCATCTCTTCATGGCGCATCTTTTTGTAATGGATCATCAGGCCATTGCAGATGCGGTCAGGGCTGCTGCAGTCGTAGCATCGATCACCGCCATGAGCAGCACAGGGCGTTTTCAAACCTTTTCGCAGAGCGTTCTTTGGCGCTGCCACATTGCGCACTCTCCAGAGGGCCTTCTCCAAATCCGGCTCGATCTTGTTGGTGCCAAAGACCAGGTATACTTTTCTGTGACCATACAGCGTCCCTGCTACACGGTTTCCGGTTCCATCCAGATTGATCAGTATCCCGTCCTCCGTTGCTCCATTGACTGAAGTCACAAAAAACTCAGCCTGCATGCCGTCTTTCGCCGTCTTGAAAAAATCCTCACCATGCTCTGGATCATAGACCATGTTATGTGATGATAGTTTCTCGTACAGACCCATAGAAAGCAATGTCTGTGAATCGCCAAAAGCCACCGTGGTCTGATTGATTTCTCCGTCCAGATAATCGGCTGCGGCGGCAGCCGTCTCAAAATAAGAAACCCGGTAGTTATTTTTTTCAAAAGCTTTCACGATCTTTTCAATATCCATCTTTCTATCCTCACTTTGCAGTTCTTCTCCAGATATTTTACATCTACCGACAGACGGTTTCAACCCACCTTTTTCATCATATTTCTCCGTACTGCTCTGCGATATTCAGAGCGTGGTCTCCGATGCGCTCGAAATCCGTGACCATCTCAGAAAAAAGAATGCCCGCTTCGGCAGAACAGCCGCCTTCTTTCATCCTCTTAATCTGGTTATTCCGCATGGTTTCACTCATGTCGTCGATTCTCTGTTCATTCTGCGCCGTCAGCTTCAGCACTTCCTTGCCATCCTTTTCATGACCGTTTTTAATGCAGATCAAAGTCTGGTCTGTCAGCGTCTTCATCTCTGCTGTCTCTCTGATCGCCTGATCTGACAGCTGAACATCACCCTTTTCTATAGCATGGGCATATTCTGCAATATTCATGGCGTGATCGCCGATGCGCTCCAGATTGCCCACGATCTTATAATAAGAACTGATTCGCTCTGAGTCCGATTCGCTCATCTCGAGAACGACCACCTTTGCGATATATTTGGAGATCTCTGCATTGAGATAATCGATGTATTCTTCTCTGGCAGTGATATTCTCCATCTGGCTGCACTTACGCGTAATCACCGCGTCAAAGCCGTCTCTCACGTTTTGCCGTACCAGATCGAACATGCGGGCGATTTCGTTGTCAAGCTGTTTGATGGATACCGAAATCTGCCCCACCTGTCTCGTTTTTCGTCCGTCGATCGGTTCCAGATAAATCAGCTTATGTGTCTCTTCCCGTTCATCATCGCCGCCCGGTAAAATCCTTGTCGCCGCTTTTGCCATCAGGTTTCCGAAAGGCAGCAGTAATAAGGTCGTGACAATGTTGAATACGGTATGTACATTGGCAATCTGTGCCACGGTATTGCCCGGAGTCAGACCTTCCATCCACAAGACGAAAGGCGTCGTCATACAGATCGCGGTGAAGAGAAAGGTTCCGATGATATTAAACATCAGGTGGATGATCGTAGAACGCTTGGCGTTGACCTTTGTTCCAATAGATGCCAGAACCGCTGTGATACAGGTGCCGATGTTCTGTCCGAACAACACATACACCGCCTGGGGCAGACCGAGGACGCCGCTGGCAGCGAGAGCCTGCAGAATGCCTACTGAAGCAGAGGAAGACTGGATCAGCGCTGTAAAGATGGCGCCCGCCAGAATCCCTACCAGAGGGTTGTCGAATTTGGTGATCAGATTGGTGAATACCGCGGAGTCCTGCAGCGGCTCCATGGCCGTGCTCATCATGTTCATACCGATGAAAAGCACACCCAGGCCGGCGATGATATTGCCCAGATGCTGTGCTTTCTCACTTTTCAGAAAGACCATCATGACGACGCCGACGAAGGTAATCAGAGGCGCAATGGCACTGACGTCCAGGGCAATCAGCTGTCCGGTGATGGTTGTACCGATGTTGGCGCCCATAATCACCCATACCGCCTGATTCAAGGTCATTAAACCGGCAGAGACGAAACCCACCACCATGACCGTCGTGGCCGAAGAGGATTGGATGACCGCCGTAATTCCAGCGCCCACTAAGACGCCCTTTACCCGATTGGAGGTCAGCTTCTCCAAAATAGTCTTCATCTTATTGCCCGCGGCAGCTTCCAAACCGCTGCTCATCATCTGCATGCCGTAAAGGAACAGGGCCAGTCCGCCCAGAAGCATCAGAATATCACTTGTGCCCATTTCTGCATCTCCTCTTATAATAGAACTTCATTTGATGTGTCGATATGAGTTCGTTGCTGGTCAGCATCGTTCGCACCTGATGGTTCCAGGTATGCGTCTTGGACTTTTCGTCAAAAAAAATAAGGTTCCTATGTTTTTCTGTCATTTTTCTCCCCCATATAATATAAGATATCAGGAGTTATTGTAACAGGTGGAACCTATTTTTTCTATTGAACTTTAGTCGCATTTTTCTTTTTTGCTCCCAAGCCATCGCCCCAGAAGGAAAAAGACCGCGATACAGACCGCCATCATCAGCAGGCTTTCTGTCTGCGTGACGATATGGCCGCCGAAAGCATAGGTGATGCCCAGCTGCTCCTTGACTTGCGCAGCAGCTTCTATCGGTACGCCATCAAAAGCCGTCTGCATCGGTGTCTCCATCATCAGATTTCTAAAAATAGCGGCTGCGTGGGATACAGGGAAAAGTTTGATGATCCACTGTACTGCCTCCGGATACATGCCGATGGGAAGATAAATGCCTGTGACGAAACCAATCAAGGTTCCAAATACGGTGCTGGCAACAGAAAAAGCACTTTGACTCTTAAACAGAGAGACGATAAATACCATAAGGGTCGTATTCATCAAGGTAGTAAAGAGAATCATAGCCAGCACCTTGACAGTCTGCAGTGCTGACAAAAGCCCTCCTCCGTTTGCGGTGATATAGATTTCCGCTGCCACAAAGGCGAGCAGCGTCATCAGCAGTCCCACGATGTAAGCGCCGGCGATATAGCCGCCGGTCAAAGCAGAGCGGCTGACAGGCGCGATGTAAAAGTCCATGTTTACTCTCAGTTCCCTGTCTTTCACCATGGATCCCAGCATGCCCATAGTAGTGGTAAAGCTTGTGACAGCCAGGACCCCGGCCATGACCCAGTTGTCCATCAGTTCCCCTGCTCCGGCAAAGTCTCGCAGGTCATTGGTCCATACGTCACCCAGAAATAAGACGTAGAGGCCGATGATGATGAATACTGCCAGAAGAGAGAACATCACGTTCGCCTTATCACGAAAATAAATCTTTAAATTTCTCTTTGTAAACGCTATCATTCTCTGATCTCCTTTCCCGTCACTCCAATAAACACATCGTCCATGGATCCTTTTTCCACGGTGAACTCTCTGATATTGCCCTCATATTCTTTCAGAAAATCCAGAGCTTCTATGGTCGATTCCAGCTTCAAATTTACAGCTTCTCCGCTTTCTGCCAGCAATATGCGCATCTTGTCTTTGGCATATCTGCCTTTTAAATCCATTGGCGTACCTTTTGCGGCAATCCTGCCGTCGTCTATGATGATGCAGTAGTCCGCGTCCTCCGCTTCCTCCATGTAGTGCGTCGTCAAAAATACCGTCATATTCTGTTCGGCCTGCAGTTTCTTTATCGTATCCCAAATGCTCCTTCTGCTCTGCGGATCAAGCCCCGTAGTCGGTTCGTCGAGAAAGAGAATTCGCGGCGTATGAATCAACGCTCTGGCGATATCCGCCCTTCGTCTCTGTCCACCGGAAAGCTTTCCATAGGGACGTTTGAGAAAATCTATCAGATCTGTAGCCCTGGCTGCCTCTTTTACAGCCTCTTTTAACACCTTCCCTTTCAGGTTGTAGAAATTCCCTCTGATCAAAAGATTTTCTTCCACAGTGAGCAGATCATCAAGCACACTGTTTTGAAATACGACACCGATTCGTTCTCGTATGGACGCATCTTCTTTTCCCAGAAAGAATCCGTCCACTTGTACACTGCCCCCATCTGGTTTTAAAAACGTGCAGATCATGTTGATTGTCGTGGATTTTCCCGCTCCATTAGGCCCTAAAAAAGCAAAAAGCCCTCCTTCTTCTACATAAAAACTGATATCTTCCACTGCCTTCACAGACCCATAGTTTTTCAGCAGATGTTTCACTTCTATCATGTGATTCATTTTTTCACCTCCACTGTGACTATACCATTCCCTCATCTGCTCGTAAATAACTCTGCCTGTGACTTGCATCCACCTGCATCTGACCTGCAAAAAAACACCCATAACTTGCGGGCTGCTGCAAATTATACTATAATGAAAACAGGACAAGAGTGAACAGGAGACAGAAAATGAAAAACACATTACTTACAGAACAAGATATCGAAACCTTGGAATCTTATTCCGAGGGCTATTTCTATAAAATACTGCAATATATCCGTGATTTTATCGATACCGGTCTCAAAGAAAAGCGCTTTACACAAAAAGAGGCAGAACACGATCTCGAAATCGCCCTGTGGGTTTCCTACGCCTGCAACAACATCGACGAATACGAATACTACTATACCGCTGTACGTTGGCTGGCTGATGTGGAAGATCTGGCAGAAGGCTGCGGCGTCTGGTATTACCGTTACTCCAGCGCTTTGATGTACTGCGGCAGGCTGACGGAAGCCCTCGTCTATGCTGAAAAAGGCGTCATGGAGGATCCCGATTATCCATGGGGATGGCTGCAGCTGGCGAAACTGCGCAGTCACTTCGGGGACAAAGAAGGCGCGCTGTCGGCAAATAGAACCGGTCTTGCTTTAGTTCCCGGTGACTATGAATTCCTCCGCCAGGAGCAGGAACTGATGCAGGGCTGCTCTTTAGAAGAATTATTAAACCATTATATTTACGAAGAAGACGACCGCGATCTGGCAGAGGGTTATCTTGACGGTTCCCCAAAGCTGGACGCCATTTCCGGCGTCGTCTGTAACGAAGAAAATCTGGCCGCCATCAAAGCAGCGCTGCAAGCAGAGAACTGGATACCTGATGTACCCTACTGTTCTTTCCGGTTTCCATATGGAGAGCAGATGGTGATCGGCATCTTCGAAATGAACGAAGCAGCCGTATCGAAGGTGAGCCTGGATTGGATCAGAGAAACACTCGCAAACCTGCCCACAGTAGAAAGGATTCAGAAAGAGTCCGAAAGCCAGGTCAGCGGGATACCCATGGACGCCCTGGTTTTAGAACAGGTAGTCTTTTATCGCAATCAAAGCATTGCACTGTTCTTTGATCACAGCGCAGCAGGCATGCTGAAAATGCCAGACAGCCCGATCTGCAGCTAAAATAAAAATGGAGAGGATTCTTAAAAGTCCTCTCCATTTTTATTGATTTCTTGTATTCTCTGATTGATCGTTTTCGCCTCGCGGCTGCCGCTCTTGAAACTCAAGAACTTGACCATGATGTAAACCAGGAGGATGACAAAGAAAAAGAACGCCGCCTGCAGCAGGGTTTCATACAAACGCAGCAGGCCGGCAAAGGTCATCAGTACAGCCTCCAGCAGCAAGAAGTGCATCACCGTGCGCAGGAGGAACTGTCTTTCCGTCAGCACCTTTCTCGAGTAAAAGACCAGCAGTGTGGCATCTCCCGCCAGAGAAAAGATGGCCATCCAGAGAAAATAGCTGAGGCTGAAGGTTAAATCAGGGTAAAAGATGCTGCAAAAAACATAGGTGCCGAACATGGAACCAGTGTAGATATAGAAAAAATCGTGAAGTAGTTCTCTTTTCAGTTCTCTGAAATCCATATGCGTCTCCTTATAATCCAATTTGTCTTTTCAGCTCCGGCACGTACTGCCTGGACACCAGTACGCATTCGCCGTTTTTCAGGTAAACCTCAAACCGCCCGCTCATGGACGGTTTGACATGAGATATCTTTGTGGTGTTGATAATGGTAGATTTTGACGCCCGAAAAAATTTGCCCGCCCGCGTCAGATCCTCAAACTCGTACAGCTTCAGCTTCGTCTCATAGACTCTGTCCTCACAATAGAGGAAGGCTTTGCTGTCCACAGTCTCAAAATAGAAGACATCGCTGAAAGGAATGCGGTAGACTCTGTCGTCAGCATAGGCGGTCAACCGGTCCTGATTCATTTTCAGCCTGCGTACCAAGTCCAGAATATCGTCATTCATCTCATGACATTTGATGATGATTTCTTCTTCTTCGCAGCTGTCTATTTCCCGCACAGATATCTTCACCCGTTCACCTCCTCAAAATCATTTACTTATATGTATTCTAATCCAGTGGCGAAGGACGGCGGCAATTGATGATTTCTGACTTAATCTCTTTATATATGCCCTGCGGTTCCGGAGAAGGCCTGCCTGTCAGATAGCCTTGTATGTAATCCACGTCCATGCCTGCCACAGTTTTCAATTCCGCGATGGTCTCAATTCCCTCTGCAATCACATATTTTCCGCGCTCATGGCAATAAGTGATCGTGTCCTTTACAATCGTCCTCTTGTCCATGTCTTTGTCGATATCTCTGATGATATCGATATCGATTTTCACATAGTCCGGGTTGAGGAACAGCAGATTGCGCCCACTGTTATAGCCGCTTCCGTAATCGTCCAGAGCCAGAGAAGCGTTCCAGCTTTGCAGCACCCGTTTTTTATAAGCTGTATACTCCTCGTTCAGTTCTTCGTTTTCCGTCAGTTCCATGACCAGGTTCGGCAAAATCTCTCCGTACTGCGCTTCTATGCTGCGCACCTCTTCATCGCTGAGCCGTTGGTTTGCGATAGAGTTGATGAAGAGTTTCATATCCTTCGGTACCTTCCCCTCTTCTATTAAATCGTGGAATTGTTTCAGACTGTTGCTCATAGTAATTTTCTCTATCAAGTACAGCTTCGACTCCATCTTTGCAATCTCGATAATCTCAGCCGGATTCTTCAATGTGGAGTTGACCGTCCGCATCAGTGCCTCATAAGCATAGATTTCTCCGTCCACCGTGCTGACAATCGGTTGGAAATAGTAGGTGAAAGCGTTCTCCTCTAATATCCGGCTCAGTTCTGACTTCCGCTTGATCATAAAGACGTCATTTCTGTAGTCTCTGGCTGAAAAATCGCCGATTTCTCCTTTGAGAGAGTGTTTTACGCTATACATTGCGAAATCAGAGTATTTCTGCAGGGTATTGAAATCCCTGCTGTCATCGGGATACCAGGCCACGCCGCCAGACACCTGAATATGAATCTTCTGCTGGTTTGGCATGGTGACGAAAGCCGCAGACAGTTCCCGCCAAAATTGTTCGATTCGTTCGTGCAGTTCCAACCGGCTCTCGTAGCCATAGAGGAAGAGGTTGAATTCATCACCGGAAATTCTCGAAATAATCGTACCTTCCGGTGATAATCTGCGGAACAGATCTGCCGCCTTCCGAATGTAAATATCTCCGTATTCATGTCCCGACTTATCATTGACCATTTTCAGATTATCTAAATCCAACATCAGCAGGGCACCGACTTTGATGCTCGCCGCTTCGATGGTAAAGAGCCGCTTCATCTGCCTTTGATATGCCCTGCGGTTAATGAGGCCTGTCAAGACATCATGATCTCTCTCGTATTCGATGAGCTGGCGTTCCCTCATCAGCTCACTGACCTCTTCCACCAGTCCATAATACTTTTGATTCACTTCATCGTCAATGTAGCGCAGACGCAGATAGATGCTTTTCCCGTCCACATCCAGATTGAAGATATATTCGTTGGCACTCTTTAGATTGCTCGGTCTGCAGCAATCCGAAAATTGCTTCAGCAACTGACTGAACTTCTCGATGCTCAATTGATTGACATCCACTTGCAGTCCAAACGCCGAAAAGAAATCGTCGGTTACGAACAACTGGTTTTTTCCGTAGTCCAGTTCAAACCCTTCCAGCTGGGTATTGGCCAGCCTGATGATTTTGGTGAAACGGGCAACGGCGTCGATGGCGTTGTTGCCTGTCTTTTCGATGGCGTCGATCAACTGGTCGATTTCTATGATTTTGGTTCGTTCAATGGAAATACGGTCTTTAAAAGTCATCTTTCTGACGCTGTCTGCCAAAGAGATCACTGGTCTTGAAATCCAAAGGCTGAGCAGAATGCTCAAAATCAATCCGATGATGGCAGAACCGATGATGGCATATAGCAGAACCAGCTTAATCTGGTCCGCAAAGGCCAGCAAGTCCTTTTCTTTCATCATGCCCGTAAGATGCCACTGCTGCTTTTCATAGGGCGTATTGTTATTATACAAATTGAGTTTTTCCATGCTCAGAGCCACCCGGTCATGATTCTGCATCAAATATTTGTGCTTCCCATCTTGTTTGATTTTCAATTGGTCCCCGGTCTTAAAATCTACGGAAAAATAGGAATTGTTGGTCATGATATCCATAAATTCACCGTCCTGCTCCAATACCAGGCTGTAAGCGCCTTTGGCGTCACTGTCTAATTCCAGATAGTTGAGCAGCGATTTGAGATAATCGTGGGAAACATCGATGCCCAGCACTCCGATGACCTTTCCCCGATATTGAATGGGAATTGCATAGGAGACCACATAATCATTTCCTACCTGCATCATCGGCATCCAATATCCCAGGTCCTTCAAATCTGTGGTATCTTTCTGGTAACGGTGATAGTTACTATAAACCGCTTCAAATTCTTTTAGATTGCCGCCCTGCAGTGTGATATTCGGTTCCCATTCTGAGTCAGTTGCGATGCCCAGTTTCTCAACCAGACTCTTGGAGCCCCTTCTGATCATCAGATCAGAGTTGGTGATGGAATTATCGTTCTCTACGTTGCTGTCGCTGATATAGAGACCCGGCAGCGACACTTTGCCGCTGCCTTTGGGAATATCACTGCACAGGAAAATATAGGCGCCAGTCACTCTGTGATTGCGCAAGGTCGAAATCACATTATCCGTGACGTGCTCCAGTATCACATGGCTGTCGTTCAAATCGCCGTCAAGATGGGCAGGGTCAATCTTTTTTTCTGCTGCTAAATCGTTGATGACAGACTGAATATCCGCAGCTTCCGCTTCTAAATTGCTCCACTGATTGACCATCATATTTTCTAGCTCGTGAGTGCGGTTGACCACCTTCGAATCAAAGATATCCCTTGTGTTCTGCTCCATCTGCGAAAGTATGTTGTTGTAAAATATCACTCCGAAAAACAAAACGGACTCAATTAAAACGAGGACAAACATCGGTATGAAAATTCGCTTTAACATGGTTCCCTTCTGCCATTTGGCCCGAATCTTAGCTTTCATACTATTTCCTCTGTTCTGCGGCTTTGTTTAATGCGTTCAGGGTGTCCTTGTACCACTTTTCAAAATTCTTCTCCGTAACGAACTGACTGACGGCTTCTTTTCTGGATACGCCGGATTTTATCAGCTTCTCCACCTGTTTACGGTCTGCAGCAGCTTTATCTGACATGCTGTATTCCAGTATATTTCGGATGCTGGTGCCATTTTCCACAGCTTTCGGCGTGTACAGCGCATTGTTGTTAACGGTGTCCGCCGCCACCACAATCACCTGCTTCATCTGTTCGTCTTTTACATTGGTTTTCTCTAGTATTTTTTTCTGATCTGTAGCCTCTTTCTTTACAGGCATATAGCCGGAGTCCACTGAAAATGCGATATTTTGATTCGCATCGGTGAACCACTTGAGAAAGACTGCAGACGCTTCATTTTCTGCATCGCTGCCTTTTGTTACCACAAGGCCGGCGCCCTGCTGCACTGCGATATCATCGCCGCCTTTGAATTTTGGCGCCTCTCTTACCACGGATTCAATCTTGTAAGAGGTTTCGTCATCTGAAATAATCTCTTTTGGAAAATAGGTAGAGCCCGATGTAGAACATACACAGGCGATAATATTGCCCATTTTTACATCGTCACTGCGGAAACGGCCTTTGGACATGAAGTAACCGTTAACATATGGTACATAGTAATTGTCCCATAGTTTTTTCATGGTCGCTTTATCAAAATCGATGATTGGATTGCCTTCATCGTCGCTGCTGACAATCTCATGGCCAAGCTGCTTCGCGCCGATGATGAAATAGTTTGCCATGGCATCACGTCCAAAGAACGCCTGACCGTCATCGGGTTCTGTCGTCAGAGAATCGGTATACTCATAATAAGCCGCAGCCGTTTTGGTGATGCCCTCCATGGTATCAAGGTCGCTGATCTCGGCACCCGTGGCCTTTGCAAACTTATCCCAGTCTGTCTTGTTCATCATAAAAATCTCTGTGGATTTTGCAATTGGGAAAATCTTCAAATCTTCTCCCCGGAAGTATCCCTCTTCCAGATAACCTGGCACATATTCAGCCAATTCCTCTTCAGAAAACAGTTCGTTGAGAGATACGACTTTTCCCAGTTTATCAATTTCATAAGCAGTATCTGAATAGGCTGCAAAGATGTTCGGCATGTCCTCTGAGCCGACTTTCTCATTGGCTGCATCCAATACGCTGTCACCCAATTCGGAAACACTGCCGTAATTGGAGGATTCCACGATGACCCCCTTCTCCTTCCCCTCTGTCTGATTGAATTCCTCTACCAATTTATTAAAAGCTTTTTCCTGTTGTCCATTATAATAATGCCATATATTGATTGTAATCGGTGAATCAGGATCTAAATTGCTCTCAGGTGCACACCCGCACAGCAAAGCAAGCAAGGTTACACAAATAACCCCCACTAGATATTTTTTCAGTCTCATAATCAGTCGTCCTTTCTATGAAAATTCGTTCATGCCTTTAAGTATACCACAGTATGCCTAAGATGCCTATTCAAATCTTCCAAAACTTGGCGTATTTTCAAAAAGATTTACTGAAAACATCGCCTGCGAGAGCTGAAACTCCGTAAGGTATCCTCTGTCTGTTCAATCAGATCGCTGATATCCGTATCGACCGTCACAAAAACGGGCGCACCATTGACATCCTCGTCTGTAATGGTTCCTTTTCTTCGCATCCAAAGGCGGTTACCATCCCCAGCAGGTAAGACACAGTCGACGCTGAACTCCTTGCAGCCATCGTTCCATGCCGTGGTTATGGCATCTCTGATTTTACGATACTCTTCTATATGATTTCCATAATATTGTTGTAAATTAGGAAAAAGGGCTTTGTACTCTTTTTCACTATACCCAGTGCTCTTGTAATAGGCTGCATTGGCGTCGAGGAAAGTGACTTTTTCATCCAGTATCCATTTGGCAGCGCTGTATCTCTGACAAATTTCAAGATATCCAACTGATCATATCTGCAATCCTAACAAATATAATATGATAAAGCTCGTTTCTATTATATTTAATTCCGGACGAGAAAGCAATGAAACAAATGAAAGGTTATAAAAGAAGGGTCTGTAATGAACATCAAAAAACGAAAAAAGCACTCACAATGTGAATGCTTTTTGCTTGGCGGAGGACACGGGACTCGAACCCGCGGGGCTGTTACACCTTACCTGATTTCCAATCAGGCTCCTTAGCCACTCGGTCAATCCTCCAGGCACCATTATAATTTAACATAAATTGAGAAGTTTTGCAAGTAATTTTTGTAAATTATGCTTCAAATTTCTGCTTCAAACTTGATAATGTCTTCAAATTATGTCTAGTTACAATAACGTTAGGCTTTTTGGGTATATCCAGGCATTCTCGCGTAACCGGATTGCTTTGAAAGGCCTCTGCAGGTGGGGTATATCTAGTTTTGGTTACTTTTTATATAAATTCCTATGTGCCAGAGGCTCTCAACAATCCGTAAAAATAACCATTTGCGGCATATTTATAGATTCTGCAAGCAATCAGGATTATTTTCCAAAGAAATGGCTGCTGATGCTGTCATGGGGTTACGCGAAGTCTTTGAAGCGGCATCAAAAAACCTAACTTTATCGTATAAAATCCTTGTTGCATACCCCCATCCCCTATATATAGAACAAAACAGAGTCAGCAAAATAGTTGCTATTCCGCAATTTTGCTGACTCTGTTTTTTATTACGATATTATTTTACACAATTCTCTACCGTAGCCTGCATCTGATCCACGTCGATAACCCCTGTATGTCTCACTTTTTTCAGATCCAAATCTTTGAGACCCTTTGGCACACGCACGCCCGTCTTTGCTGCAAGAGCCTCGACATATTTGAAGCCGTTTTCTTCTTCACCCAGTCCGATAGATTTTGCCACGCTCTCGGCAAACTTGTAAGCGCTGGCAGTAGATGCAATGATAGTCGGCGTATCGTCGCCTGTTACCGCTTTGTAATCCTCATAAACCCTGTAAGCCACCGCTGTATGGGTATCCATCAGATAGTCGTGGTCTGCGTACATCTCTCCGATGGTCCGATTTGTCGTATCCACATCCGCATAACCGCCGTAGAAGTCCGCCATGCCGTCTTTGATCTTCTGGCTGACCTCATAGCACTTCTGCGCGTCCAGACTGTCCATCAAGCCTTTGATCTCAGCTCCATTTCCGCCACTCAAGTGGTAAAGCAGTCTCTCCAGGTTGCTGGAAATCAAAATGTCCATAGACGGCGAATTTGTCAGATAAAACTCCCTTTTGATGTCATAAACGCCCGTGTTGATGAAATCCGTAAGGACTTTGTTCTCGTTGGATGCACAGATGAACTTGTTGACAGGAATGCCCATCTGTTTTGCATAATAACCTGCCAAGATATTTCCAAAGTTCCCCGTCGGTACGACGATGTTCATCTTCTCGCCGTTTTTGATGACGCCCTGCTCCACCAGCTTTATGTAACTGTAGACGTAATATGCTACCTGCGGCACCAGTCTGCCCACGTTGATGGAGTTGGCAGACGACAATTTACATCCGCTTTCCGCCAGCTTCTCAGCAAAAGCATCGTCATTGAATATTTTCTTTACGCCTGTCTGCGCATCGTCAAAGTTCCCGTTAATGGCGAAGACGTGGGTGTTCTCCCCTTCCTGTGTAATCATCTGCTGTTCCTGCACCTGGCTGACGCCCTGATTCGGAAAGAAAACGATGATTTCTGTGCCGGGCACATCGGCAAACCCTTCCAGGGCGGCTTTTCCTGTATCGCCGGAAGTCGCCGTCAAAATGCAGATCTTCTTGTCTTCTTTTTCTTTCTTTGTGGCAGTTGTCAGAAGGTATGGCAAAATGGACAGAGCCATATCTTTGAATGCGGCAGTCTTTCCGTGATATAACTCCAAAAAGTATGCGTCTCCTGCCTTTACAATCGGCGCAATCTCTTTTGCTTCGAACTTCTCGTCATAGGCTCCGTCGATGCAGTATTTCATTTCTTCTTCTGTATAGTCATCAAAGAAAGCGCCAATCACCTTGAAAGCGATCTCCTGATATGACTTACCTAGCATATCCTCAATCTTGAAAGGCAGCGCCGGAATTTCTGTCGGAACGTAGAGCCCCTTGTCTTCAGAGATTCCCTGAATAATGGCCTGTGCACCTGTCAATTCTCTATCGCTTCCACGTGTACTTCTGAACTTCATCATATAGCTTTCTCCTTTTATTTTAAACTTTTTAAAAATTTTACTGGACAACAGTCAATATTAAGTATATAATAAATATCGTGAGATTTCAATAAGAGATATAAAATTTAATATGTCGCCTTGGTCAAGTGGTCAAGACGTAGCCCTCTCACGGCTGAATCAGGGGTTCGACTCCCCTAGGCGATACCAATAGAAAACCTCCTGCAAATGCTTGAAATTCAAGATTGCGAGAGGTTTTTACTTTTTTAACCCTGTCAATATCTGTAAATTATTTGTATAAAAAAGCGTGTTTTGGAGGGGGTAAGTGTTGCACCCCCTGTTGCACCCTTTGCCATGGTTCGCCATGTTGGGCGTCATATCCTAAGGTTACTTGCGCGACAAGCGGATTTTGAAGACTTTTCCGCCATGTTCAGACAAAATAGGCAGAATGACTTGCGCGACTCCCTTTGCAAATTCGGACAAAAAACGGTTATTTTACAATAATTTCCAAATTTCGCGCAAGTGCATCTCTGAAAATCGGAGGAACATGGCGTTTTTGCACTCAGTTTTATGACTCGTGCAAGTGACGGCCTGGAATCCGAAAGAACATGGCGCAAGGGACTGAGCATGGCAGTCTATCCGCCATGTCCCGCCAGCCGTCTACTGACCCTGCTGTCGTTTCCAGCTTCTGAACTCTCCTACAGCAAGCGCCAGCGATAAGAAAAACACCAGTGTGTCCGCAATAGGTGCTGCAAGCAGAGCGCCATCCAGTCCGAATTTGCCTGATAAAATGATTGCCAGCGGGATCAGAAAAACAGCCTGACGTGAAAGCGGAATCAGCAGCGCTTTGGCAGGCTTGCCGATGCCCTGCAGGAAGGAAGCCGTAACCATATGTAATCCGTAGAGGAAAAATGCCATCATATATAACCGGAAGATATGCTGCGTGCATTCCGCATAGAGCGCATCCCCGGATACGAAAATCATCCCGATCTGCTTACTGAACAATTGATAGATGACGAACCACACCACAGAGACAATCAATGCGATTACGGCTGCCAGCTTGTAAGTCTGCTTTACCCTGTCATAAAGCTTTGCCCCGAAATTATAACCGTTGATTGGCTGTGTCGCCGATGAAACACCGACAAACATGGAGTGGGCAATTTGATAGACCTTCATCATCATGCCATAAACAGACAGTGCTATATCGCTGCCATAGATGCTCAGCGCGCCGTAAATCGTCATCAGATTATTCATGGTAATCTGCACAACCGCCGCCATAATCTGCGTCAGCAGGCTGGGAAATCCCAGCGCCAAAATCTGCCGAGTCAGCTTCCAAGTGGGCTTTAACGCAACCCTTAAGATGTGCACCGTCTTTAGTTTTCTTACATAAGCAAGACAGAGCAAGCCGGCGGCGGCCTGGCCGATAACCGTCGCGATACCCGCGCCAAAGACACCCATTTTAAGAACAAAAATGAAGATAGGGTCCAGAACCAGATTGATAGCTGCACCGGCCATCATGCATTTCATGGTATACTGGGGATTCCCATCTGCTCTGATGATTGCAGTAAGCGCCGAGCTGAACATCAGAAACGGCAGTCCCCAGGCGATGGTGCGCGTATAGGTCAGAGAGGATGCAAAAGCTGTGTCCGTAGAGCCAAATAAGGTCACGATCTGAGGCGCCAAAATACTACAGAGCAGCAGGATCATGATACCGGAGGCGATGAGCAGGGTTACTGCCTGGCTTACTGTTCGATCAGCCAGTTCCTGCTGCTTTCGTCCCAGGCAGAGACTGATATTTGCCGCACAGCCGTCACCGATGAGCAAAGCGATGGCGATGGCAATAATCGTCAGTGGAAAAGCTACATTTGTGGCAGCCATTCCCGTGACGCCCACTCCCTGACCGACAAAAATCTGGTCGACGATGTTATACAGATAGTTGACCATCAGCGTCAAAGCCGTTGGAATGGAGTATTTGACGATGAGCCTCGTAATTGGTTCTGTTTCTAATGGATTTCGTTCTTCTTTTAGCTGGTTCATTGTAATAACTCCTTTTCGTTATAATTTGGATTGTCCCCTATGGCCGCATATGAAAAAAGCACCCTGAAGACAAACCCATCTAAAAGTGAGAAGGTTTATTTAACGGATGCACAGAAAATTAATTTATGGATCTCTTGCAAATAAAAAAGAGAAAAACGCATCCAGTCTCATAACCGAAGGCTTTCTTCTCCCGTCCAGACTAACTGTTGGCTTCGGAATCAAACCGAATTAGCAAAATGCTCGCGGGCTATACCGCCAGTAGAGTAAAACTCGTTTCCGAAGAAAGAACACAAATAATCTTTTACAGAATAGCACATCATTTTTATTCCGTCAACAAAAACATCTGTGCCGGTCAGTAATCCGCCGGCACAGATATTGTGAAACGATTATCTTCTGATGGATTTTGCCTTTCTCAGACAGGCACGGCCGAAAAGACCATCTACATACAGGCCATATCTTCTCTCGAACCATTTTACTGCGGCGATAGTCTTGTCGCCGTAAACCCCATCCACTTTCAAATTTCTGCCGCACCAGTTGAGGAAACGCTGCAGTTCCCTGACCTTGCGTCCTTTGTCGCCTCGTTTGAAATATCCTCTGAACGGGAGAGAGAGCGGTCCCGGGTAATGCTCCTTTTCTTCTCGCTGCTCCTCACACACACAATCCGACGTGTAGTCCTTATAGCACCAGTTGAGATCAAATCGCCCGGGCACGCCGGAAAACCTGCCGTCGTCGGTATACTGCCACATGGCGGGCCGTCTGTAATTCGTGTGCGATGCATACTGTGCCACCCATACGTCAATCCCCGAGA
>URXI01000050.1 GCA_900551775.1 uncultured Eubacterium sp.
TTATGGAATCATCCCCAACGAAAGTCTTTCCAAGGAACAGCGGCGGAACCAGATCGTCAATAAGCGCAGAACCCGCGCACCGATGCCGCCCAAGAAGATCGAGGACATCATTACAAACATAACAGGAATTGAAACAAAGATAGAAGAGAACACCGGCAAAAACCACTTTACTGTGGTTTGCAGCGGTTATATTCCGCCAGGTCTGATGAAGATGGTGAGGAAAGAACTCAACAAATTGAAGCCGTCCCATTTGATCTACAGGATTATCTCGTCGATTTTTTATGATACGGAAATCACGAAATATCTGGCCAGTGCAGCTAGTGTTCTGAAAACTTATACAGTGAAGGAGGTGGTTTAATGGCTACATGGGTAAATTTCTGCAGGACAGAGCAAGGAAGGGTTTTGGATGCCAAACTGGTCAACGGCAGCATTCCGCTTAGGTTCACAAAGGCAATGTCGGGTAGTGAAAAGATCAACCCCGTGCTTCTGCCGGCTTTGACGGAATTGCCGGGGCCGAAACAGACGCTGACGTTGTCGGATAAGCTGTACACCGATGATCCGACGGAGGTGATTCTGCCGGTCATGCTGCAGAACAAAGGGCTGGCGGAGTCTTACAAAATGTACATCTTGGGGCTTTATGCGGAGGATCCTGATTTGGGAGAAATCCTCTATATGGTGTGTGCGACGACGACGGAAGAAGGGGAAGAAATCCCAAGTGAAACGAATCAGCCGGCTTTTTCCATTCAGTGGAATCACGTCATTAAGACGGCAGACGCGTCAAAGGTCGTGGTGGAAGTGCCGGAAGCGGGATTACTGACAGAGCATATTGCGGATCAGAAGTATGCGCTGAAAAATCATCGCCACGACGTGTACGACATAGAGGGACTTGAGAATCTCAATATCGATTTGGGATATTTTGACGACGAGACCCAGCTGCAGTCACACAATTTTTCGGAATATGCACATCAGAATATGGTCTTGAACGGCAATGAAATTGAGACACTTGCTTCTGGCGAGACCTCTGATTTACAGACACATATGACAGATCCATTGGCACACCCCAATTTAAAGGTTGATGGCAATGGTTAAATAAAAAAGGAGGAATAATAAAATGGCAAAAATTCAAATTAAGCGCGGTCTTCAGAGCAATGTGGAAAAACTGCTGCTCTCTCAGGGAGAACTGGCTGTGGCTCTGGACACCGGCAATCTTTATGTCGGAACCGAATCGGGTAAGGTTCACCTGAACCCCGACGGCGGGACAGCTGACGAGGCTTCAAAGCTGAAAAATGCGAGGGAGTTCTCGATCTCGGGGGATGGCACAGCCCAGCCGGTCGCCTTTGACGGTACTGGCAACGTGGAGCTAATCTTATCCCTGGCAACGATGCCGGGATTGACGGCGGGGACCTATACGAAGCTGACCGTAGACGGCAAAGGCCGTGTTACAGGGGCTTCTAACATTGAGATCGCCGATTTGCCGTCCATCCCCGCATCCAAGATCACGGGCCTTGGGACCGCGGCAGGTCGGGATACGGGAAAAGCCAGCGGCAATGTCGTTGTCGTGGAATCAAACGGCAAGATTGCAGATTCCCTGATCCCGTCCCTGGCAATCAGCGAGACCTTTGAAGCGGATTCCGAGGCGGCGATGCTGGCTCTGTCCTGCCAAAAGGGCGATATCTGTATCAGAACCGATGAGAACAAGTCCTATATCTTGTCTAGCGACAGCGCATCAGTCCTGGCTAACTGGAAATGGCTCAGAACGCCAGACTGCAAGGTGCTCAGTGTCAATGGCAAGACTGGGGCAGTGACTCTTTCGGCAGACGATGTAGGCGCAGAACCGCTGATTAAAAACGCAGGGGTGAAAGATGCGCCGCTGGATGCGGACTCTGTCGCCATAGTGGACTCGGCAGCATCAAATACAACAAAACGGCTTACTTTTACAGCTTTGAAGGCGTATCTGAAAACCTACTTTGACGGGCTGTATAACAAGTATGTCCATCCGACCTACACGCAGAAAGCCAGCGGACTGTACAAAGTCACGGTGGACGGAACCGGCCATGTCAGCGCGGCTGCTGCCGTAGCGAAAGCGGACATCACCGCACTAGGCATCCCGGCGCAGGATACGGTCTATACCCTGCCGCAAGCGACCGCTTCCACCCTTGGAGGCGTCAAAGTTGGCGGCGGCCTGGTCAGTGAAGCAGGCGTCGTTTCCGTGGGAGACATCGACGGCGGAACCTTTTAAGGGGGTAAGATGATGGCTAGAAAATTACAAATTAAGCGTGGTCTGAAAAAGGATATGCCGACTCTGGCCGAGGGTGAACTGGGCTTTGCCATCGATGAAAAGGCAGTCTACATAGGAACGGGAACCGAAAATATCCCTGTAGGCCAAGGCGGTGTCATCGTCAGTGCGACAAGCCCTCCGTACAACAATGTGCTGTGGATTGATACGGCAAACGGCGGTGTTGCAAAATATCACGATGGAACCGCCTGGGTTAACGTCGCGGCGACTTGGGGGTGATGAAATGGTTACGGCAGATCAATTCAAACAATTCAAAGAAAAGGTAGACACAGAGGTAAAAAAGCGTTGTCTGAATGACATGGATCAATCTAATTCCATAGATTTTGGTTCGCTTCGGCCGATTACGGCTGATATGAATTTTACCAATCCAGTGCAGAAAGGCGCTTTGATCAAAAAGGAACACGGTGATAAGACGATTAACTTTCTATATGAGATTAAGGATATCGCCAGTGTTGACTATGTAGTGGCCAATGGGCTGCTGCCAACGCATGAGAAGTATTTGGATTTGGAAACATTTCTCAATACGCTATCTCGTGAATCCATGCAGGGTGATAGCAGTTCCTGCAGAGGAGCGTGCACCGGTTTATGTTTTGGAAGCTGCATCGGAGGATGCAACGGATGTAGTGACGCATGCACGGGTGATTGCAGCGGCTGTACGGCGACATGCGGTACGGGCTGTGCCAATAGCTCGATGTATGCGTAAGAGAAAGGAGGAGTTTTATGGCAATTTGTAATCCATGTACCAGTTTGTGCAGCAGTGCATGTAGTGCGAAGTGTTCATCTGGTTGCAGTGGCTGCAGTGGCTGCAGCGGTACGTGTACTGCGTGTACGGGCTGCAGTGGATGTGGATCAGGATGTGCGAATGTGTGCAATGGCTGCAGTGGATGTTTGGGGTGTTCTGCAACTTGTATGGAGAGCTGCTTTAATAAATGTAATGGATCTTGTTCAGGAACTTGTGTCAGTGGTTGTACTGGCTGCACTAGCTGTAGCAGTTGTAGTGGTTGCAGCGGATGCACGGGCTCATGTCGAGGATGCCAGGCTTGCAGTTCATGTGCAAATATATGTACAGGTGGCTGCACTGGCTCATGCAATGCAGGGTGTAGCAGCGGCTGTGCGGCGTCTTGTTTGTCATCGTGTGAGAGCACATGTTTTAAGACTTGTACAGGGCAGTCGACAGTATCAGTTATTATTAATCAAAGGGAGGTATAGATATGAAAATTAAATTGAAAGACGGAACGGAATTTAAAGTAACGAGTGTAAAGAAAACCATAGATCATTCGGCGTATTTTAACAGCAAACTTAACCAGACTTCCATAATCATGAACGTAAGTGAAAATGGAGGTATCACCATGGACCAGCTAAAGGAGATTTTGACACCAGAAAATGTATCAGAAGTCACATTTATTCGCGATATTGGGAATGTATCGGACAATTTTGTCCGCTTTGCAAGAATTTCCCAGAATATTGATGATTTTGGTGATCAAATTGTCATCGTTCTCTCAAAGGATGAATATAGAGCGATTCCAGAAGGGTATGGTGCAGAAGAGTGAAACAGTACACCATTGAATTAAGCCGCGATGTAATAACCTATATCGAACGGCTCAACTATGAGTACGAAACGTTAAGAGATAATGTTTCGTATATGGTTCAGCACTTCAGCTATGATGAAAAATTCATGCAGAGCAGTCTTTTCAGAAATTACCAGCAAAATCAGATACAGGCAAAGACAAATCTGAATCGAGGAATGCAGGAAATATATGAGAAGTACGTTCCAGAAAAATATAAACAGCACCGTATAGAGTGGAACATAGATTTCAGGCGAAAAATTATAATCATCAATCAACTATGCGATTGCGAGGTGTAGCCAATGAAAAGAGGCAGAATTGAAGAATTTAATGATTTTTTAGCCAGGTTGTATCCTGAGTGTGCGAAAAAGGGAACTCCAGCACAGGGCGGTGGCACTGCCAAGACGGTAACCTTTGTCGTCACTAACCGCTGTTCTCTGGCGTGTACCTATTGCTATCAGCAGCATAAGAATAATGCTGTCATGTCATTTGACACGGCAAAGGCATTTGTCGATATGCTGCTGACTGGCAGCAAAGGCATGGATGGTTATATCGACAAAGAGGAAAGCCCCGGTATCATCTTGGAGTTCATCGGTGGTGAACCGCTGCTTGAAATCGAGTTGATAGACAAAATCGTAGATTATTTCCGCGAACAGGCATTGCTGATGGGGCATACATGGGCTGATCATTTTATGATCAGCATCTGCTCCAACGGTGTCGCCTACCAGGAACCAAAGGTGCAGGAGTTTCTGCAGAAGAATGCAGGCCGCCTCTCCTTCTCGGTCACTTTAGATGGCAATAAGGAGCTCCACGACTCCTGCAGAGTGTTTCCCGATGGTTCGCCATCCTATGATATCGCCTATGCGGCTTGCAAGGATTGGATGGACAGAGGCAACTATATGGGCAGCAAAATCACACTGTGCCCGGAGAACGTCATGCACACTTTTACAGCGTCAAAACACATGATGGACATGGGATATCAGGATATCAACATCAACTGTGTCTACGAAGAGGGCTGGAACATAGAACATGCGAAGATTCTTTACAAGGAGTTGAAGCGGGTTGCAGATTATCTGCTGTCAGATGATAATGACGTGGACCCTGATGACATCTATTTTGCCCTTTTGAACGAGGACAACTATGGACCCATGGAAGAAAATGATATACAAAACTACTGCGGCGGCAACGGTATGATGTTGGCATGCGGTACTGACGGCAGACTGTATCCATGTCTTCGCTATTTGGAGACATCTGTGGGAGACGATGTGGAACCCATGGTAATCGGTACTGTAGAAGAGGGTATCGGTATTGATAGAAAGCACAAATCCTGTATCAACTGTCTGCAGTGTGTCGATAGAAAAACGCAATCAACTGACGAGTGTTTTTACTGCCCGATTGCCAAAGGCTGCGGCTGGTGTACAGCTTTGAATTATCAGGAAACAGGTACGCCCAATAAGAGACTGACTCATATCTGTGTGACCCATAAAGCTGCGTCCTTGGCTAACGTCTACTTCTGGAACAAATACTACCAGAAACAGGGCGAGGATAAACGATTTCAAATGCACTGTCCAAAAGAATGGGCGCTTCCGATCATCGGCGAAGAAGAGTATGCAATGCTGGAACAATTGTCCAGAGCATAATCGTATTTACAAAAAGGGGGTCTGCAATGCTAGAAGCAATCAGTGAAAACATCATCGGTATTATGTGCACCCTCGTCATGACCAGTGCGGTAGGTGCCACCACGCACCTGTTCAAGCAGTTCCGGGGCTTGTCGCAGGCGGTCATGGCAATCAACCATGACCGCCTTTATCAGGCCTGCACCTTTTTCATTTTGACTGGTGAGATTACCATAGACGAACTCAAGAACCTTGAGTATCTCTACGCAGGGTATCACGCCTTGGGTGGAAACGGAACTGGCACTGAGCTATACGAGAAGTGCAAAGACTTACCGATTGTAGAAAAGAGAACGAAGTGGCACGAGAGCTATCAGCGATCGTGTTAATGAACGGAAAGGGGTTATACATATGAAAAACAGAATCAAAAATCCATACTTTTGGATTGGCATCATCGGCGTCGTTTTGACGGCCATGGGGGTCAATGCAGAGACGTTTACCACCTGGCAGGCAGTGGCGGACGCCCTGCTGGCCTTGATCAAAAATCCATACCTGCTGGGCTCCGTGGCGATTGCCGTGCTTGGAGTCTTTGTGGATCCTTCCAGCAGCGGATTAAAAGATGTGAAAAATAGGAAGGACGGTGACGGTTCATGCTAAAGGTCACCGAGATGCTGACGAAGTACAACCACGACAAAGCGTCCGGCCGTAAGATCAAATATATCGTGATTCACTGGGTCGGCGCGGCGTCTACGGCTGTCAACAACGGCACCTATTTTCAGGGTGGGGACAGAGGGGCCTCCGCCCATTACTTTGTCAACGATACCCACATCGTCAAATCGGTCAGAGAAAGAGACATCGCCTGGGCGGTGGGAAGTCACGGCCTTCTCGACCAGGGCAGCCCCTATGCAGAATACGGCGGCAGGCTCTTTGGCAAGTGTACCAACGGCAACAGCGTCAGCATCGAGATGTGCTGCCGAAAGAACGCCAAGGGAAAACTGTATATCACAGAAAAGACCATTAAAAACACGGCGGATCTGGTACAGGCGATTCAAAAGCGGCTGAGCATTGAGAACGACCACGTCATCAGGCACTTTGATGTCAACGGCAAACTCTGTCCCTATCCGTATATCGAAGCATCAAAGTGGAAGGTGCTCCATGCCAAGCTGACGGGGCAGCATCAGAAAATCAAGGCAAAAGGAAACCTGATCGTGAGAAAGTCTTCCCTGCTGACATCAAAGCGGATTGGACTCCTCACAAAGGGGAAATCCTATGAGATTGTCAAAACCAACAAAAAGAAGAGCCGAGGGCAGCTAAAAGACGGCGGTTGGATTACCATCACAGAGAAGTACGCAGAGAAGATATAGCTGACAAGTCGAGACGATACTGATCATTTTACCTATTGACAAATCGCAAATTTCTTATTTACCCGAAATTGACCGCATGCACGGAAAAGGCATGCGGGCAATTTCTTATTATAATAAAGAAACTAAGATAAGGGAGGAATAGGTATGGATGACAGGAATCTTTTAAAGAGAAAAAAGGAGCCGGTGCGGGAAGAGGTGCAGGTGGCGGACAGCAGGAGAGATGTTTTTAAGGGTGATCCGCCGAAAAAAGAGATCAGCCTGGTCGAACGCTTCTACGATGCCATGCTGGAAGCTTTTGGCGGGGATAACACAAATCAGTATTTTTGCCTGACGATGCCGGGAACCGTCGTCAACAAAGAGGACTTTGTTTATGATGTGAAACAAGGGAAACCGACACTGGTAGCCGATGCGGAGTCGAAACTGGTGAATCAGCTCTACGACCCGTGCAGAATTACGAACACCCATAACGGCAGACATCTCGCGACGCAGTATCTGACGGCGCTGGATGTGTTGACCTCAAAGCTGAACCCGAAGATTTACGATATGAAGCAGATGCTGCGGGATCTTCTCAACATGCCCTATGAATATGTTTCCCAAGAGGGTGAAACGATCAAGGGGACGGTGCAGCAGGTCTTCTATAAGCTCTATGAGGATTGGGTTGATGCAAAGAAAGAGTGGAACCAGCTGCAGCTGAAAGAGAGAAGGAGGCTTCTGGATCTATATCCCGAAAACCCGAAGAAAGCACTGAATGAGTATGATGAGTGGTACCAGACCGTGGCAGACGGTTATCTGGCAAGACTTTCAGCTAAAATGGGGAAAATTTTGGCGGTCTTTTCTGTCAACGATATGAAACTCATCGAATCCATCCTTTCCAGCGGTGCGGGGGCAGAACTGGAGGATGCCAGAGAACGAGTCATGTATGCCAGGAGGACCAGCCCCGATGGCGGCTACGTCTACCCGGTCACCCTGAATCCGTCTGACTGGTTCAACTGCCTGGACACGGATTTTGACTATGTAGATATGCTGGAAGCGCCGGAAGCCTATGCCCAGAAATTGAATCTGGCGAAGAGGAAGCTCCAGTCCCTGAACAGAAAGCTGGGGACGCTGTCCGATCTGGATCAGACAGCACAGTACGAAAAGGCGCTGAGGGACTACGAGGAAAAAGAAGAAGCTCTGGATAAGGCCTTCGGCGGTGTCAATTACCTGAAAGACGCCCTCATGGTGGCGAAATCTCTCAGCGGACTGGGCATCGGTTCAAACCTGCTCAGCGCGACTTTGGACACGGCGAAGAAGACGGAGCAGGAGGAACTGAAAGAAGGAGAAACTCCGAACATCACTGATGAACTGATCAAAAAATTCTTAGAAGGGTATGCAAAAATAGACGAACAGAATCAAAAACTGACCAAGGCATCCAACGACTTGTCGAAGGCGGCCCTGGAAGTCATGAACAGCAAAGCCGCGTCCCTTCAGTCGGCGATCAAAAACCTGCAGCAGCAGATCAATGACACAAAGGATGAGATCACAGAGCTTACCGAAAAAATGAAACAGGCGGGCAATACACCAAAGGAGATGCAGGGGAAACTGACGCCGGATGTCTTTTCCAAGAGATTTACACAGATCAACCTGACACTGACAGTCAGCGAGTCTCTGAGCGAAACGCAGAAGCAAGCGCACAGCAAAGAGGAAAAGGTGTCTGTCAACTGCCTCTTCGCAGGCTATAACGGCGACGACAAACATGCGGATTCCAGCTTGGATAGTTATCAGATGGACAAGTCCGCTACTGTCGAGATCGGCATGCTGGCCATGAAGGTCGATGTGGAGCGAAACTGGTTTGAGCCAGGCGTCTTCCTTCTGACGAGGGACATGTACAATACCAGCGGAGAACTGGTTTCCGCAGCCATTGACAACAAAGCTTCCCTGGAGGAAGGTTTAGCGAAGCTGCGGGACAGTAATACGCTCTTCCCTTGTTTCAGCGTAGGATTTCTTCTGGTAAAGGATGTGACGATCAAAGTATCGATGTCAGAGACATTGAGCCAGACCCAGAAGAGCGAGATCGCGGATTCGTCATCAAAATCAGGAGGCTGCCTTTTCTTCAAATACAACAAATCAGAAGCATCCGAGGAAAGTCACGAGAAATGCAAAACTTCATTTAACGGAAAAGAAATGTGCATTCGAATTCCGGGGGCACAGATCTTGGGCCAGTTCATGGAAATCACTCCGCCGGATATGAGTAAAAAACTGACGGATGAAGACCTCGCATCAGAAGGCGACTACTCCATCGCAGATTTTGCAGAGAAATGCCGCCAGGTCATCGAAAGCCAGCGGAAAACCAATACCACCCAGTAAGAAAAGGAGTGTAAAATGGAAATCAGGGAATTTGTACTTGCAGAGCATGTCGATGTTATCAAAGAATTCTGTAAGAAAGAAAACTGCCGCATCAGTTTCAGGCGGGCGGGGAAGGACACCATCGACCGGCTCCAAAAAGGTTCGCCGTGCAAGGGCCACGAAATACTGGCAAAATCCATCAAGGATAAGACGCTGAAGAAGCTGGACACGCCGCTGCCAGGCAAGCAGGCGGAACTTCTGCGCGGACGTATCGGCAAATGGGAAGGTGACTGCGAGCAGCTGCTGGGCGTCTATATCTCGCAGCATGCGAAGACCGCCCTTGCCGCGCTGAAAAGCAGAGGAGAAGAACCGGCTGGATTTTGGGAACTGGTGGAGAACGCGGGCGATGGCAATACCGTCCCGCTCTGCCCGGAACTTTTCGAGTTCCTGGGGACAGAGGGCTGCGACCCGTACTTTCTGACTGGTGATTACGATATCCACGATTTGTTTTACTGTGAGGCAGGACATTATCTGCCATGCCCGGAAGCCAAGGCCATGGAGCTTTTGCAGAGACTGAACGATCAGATGATGGCTGCCTCCAGGGAGGAGTACGGTGGCGGCACCATAGAAACCAACGAGTTCAGCTTTATCAGACACGGCGCGCAGATTAACTACTGCACCTATATGATCGAGCATGAGAGCGAGAAAAAGCTGGCATACCCGGTTGTCACTGCGGACTACGATGTGGCGTTCTTTGATGAGAAGGGCACGGTCACAGTCTGCTGCGAATATGCGGGCGGTGTGCAGGCCGGTTATGAAAAGTGGTATAAAGATCACTACCAGATCATCAAAGCGACCTTTGCCCACGATTATGATGCGATTCTGCGAACCATGGTCAGGAACGTAGAGCACGAATACATCGCGGCGCAGGGAATGATCTGTATGTGCAGCCATAAACAGCTGGAGAAGGATGATGAACAGGCACGGGATTTTTTGATGCAGCTGAAGGGTTATGTAGGATCAGGCAACGATTTGTTTCCAGAGCGCGGCCCTGTCGAACCGGCTGATTTCGTCAAAGGGCTGGATCCCGACTGGGCGGCCGACAGAGTGGTGGAATTGTATCAGGCAAAAAGGTTTGACAGAGTAAAAGACGACACCCTGTTCTATTACTGCTATCGATATCTGCTGACCTATATGATTCATAATGAAGTTTCCGCAATCTGCTTTGATCGGCCGCAGAGAAAGGGGCGTTTCCCAGGGGCAGGTTGGACAAGTGTCCTCAGCACAGATTGTGAAGAGGCTGATTTTGATTTGAAACCCCTCGAAGAATGCGTTGCCATGTTGGAAAATTACTATGACTTGGTCAAGGAAGAGGGAACTGGAAACAGCCAGATCTATCAGCTGCAGGAAGAGGATCTGGCAAAGTGGAGACAGGTCTTTTACCCGCTGATCAAACAGATGGCCGTATACGGAATCAAAAACGAAGCGTTCTTTGGGGAAATCCCTGCGCCTGCCAAAGTGAAGGGAATCGACGAAAACGGCCGTTTCATGAAATACGGATACTGCAATCTGCTCTATCAGTTATACAGATTTTTATTGGGTATGGAGATCAGCACTGCGCAAAAATTCACCTTCGACGACAATTGTACGTTGATTCTGGAGACCGCACAGATGGCGGAGGCCTATGTGCCATATTTTGACGGCCAGCCCATAGACGACGGCAGGATCTATGCCTTCAAAGAGGGCAGAGACATGGCAGAGTGGAGAAATTACTATCACCTCAATACCAGAGAAGAACTGGTTCGTGACGGCTCCTTCTTTGGAAATTACAGAGGATGTGCGAACCTGGGCATCGGTGCGGACGGCGCGTTCTTCGGCCGGGAACTGCTCCACTTTCTCGCACAGTGCTACAAAACCGTTTATGCTAGGATACAGGAGGGAATTTAAGATGGCGAGCTGTTTTACAACGCGATTTGAGGGAATCGATAAAACCTTTCGATTTATCAATTTGCCGGAGGATTCGCTGATTGAAACGGACTGGGAGGATATCAACAGAAGCATTTGTGCGGACGAGGCATTGATGTCCTGGCTCAGCCGTCTCAATGGAACAGACTGCAGAACCTTTGATACCATTTATGTGATGGATCCCGTCCGCGGAATTTTCCAGGACGATCTGTCCACTTACATGACTGCTTTTGACGATTTAACAGAGACGTATCTGAATATTTATCAGAGGAAAGGCGCCAGAGCCGGAGCGGGCATGATTTGGCAGAACCGAAAGACGGCGCCGATTCTCGGAGTTCAGAGTGACAATGTGATACTGATTGACTACGAGAAGATAATGGAGGTCAACCAGGCTATAGGAGTGACTGCCGTCATATGTACCGTCCTCCACGAGTGCACGCATTTGATTGAAACTTATGTTGCGGACGGGGACTGCCTGCTGGGAAGAATGACGGAGGAATTGGAGGCATCCTGTTCCAGAGAGCTGTTTTTCGATCCACAGGAACTCTTCGCACGCTGCCCGACTCTGGGGCCTGCTGTCAGACATTATGTGGAATACTGCGCGTCCTACCAACAGGCGGAGGGGCAGCAGCGTGAGATTCTGACTTCTGCCGTAGAACTTCTGGCGGCGGCAGCGCTGGACATGAAGGACATCGCTGGCGGAGAAGGCCTGAAAAATGCGGAAGACCTCTTAGGGTCTCACTTGGAAAGAGGGCTCTCCATGATGCAGAGCCAAATGCTGATGAATACCGATCTGGTATGATGTGGAAGATCCCGGAACTATGGGGAAATTGAGCAAAGAGAGACTGACCCAGGTCATCAAGGCTTTTTGTGATACGGTAAAGGCGGAGGGCGGCAAGGCCGGCGTCTATGCCTCGTATTCCTGGCTTACATCGAAGATAGGCGATCTGAAAGGCTGTGCGATCTGGGTGGCGCAGTACAATACAACCTGCTCCTATCACAAGCCAAAGGCCCTTTGGCAGTATTCTTCCGCCAAAACGTTCCACGGTGTAAAGGGGCGGTTTGATATTTCCATAGAATATTGACGGCGCTCTGCCCTATGAAAAAGAGCCTCGCTGACGCGGGGCTCTTGGTCTGTCTGCTTCTATTTCTGATTCTTTTTCAGCCATTCCACGGCGACGTTGGCGTGGATTGCGCTGCCGTAAGCCAGGGCGCTTTCGTCGATGTACATGTTGGGGTTGTGCATCGGCGCGGCGCCTTCCTTGCCTACGCCCAGAAGGACGAACATGCCGGGAACTTTTTCGGTGACATATCCGAAGTCTTCCGTTGTCGGCTGGCAAGGTGCCTGGCGCAGTTTATCTTCGCCGACGATTTCTGCCACAAATGGAGCTAACTCTGTACAGAGGGCTTCGTCAGTAAAAGTGGAAGGAGTATGGAAGTCTAACATTTCATAATCGCCTCTCCACATTTTGATCGTGTGGTCAATCATTTCAGGAACTCTTTTGATGAGGTGTTCTCTGACGTCTCTGTTAAAGGTTCTGAAAGAAACAGCCAGATCTGCAGTATCAGGAATAACGTTGGCAGCCGTACCGCCGCCACATTTTCCGACTGTGAGTGGAGCAGTTTCTCTCGGATCTACTTCTCGGGATACCAGCAGATTCAGAGAGGTATAGAGCTGGCTGGAAATCATCAGCGGGTCGATGCAGTCCTGCGGCATGGAGCTGTGACCGCCTTTGCCCTTGATTTTGATCATGTAAGTATCCATTGCCGATGAGGTGATACCGGCAGTATAGCGAACCGTGCCGAGCTCCTGCTGGGTGTTGATGTGGATTGCAAAAGCGGCATCGACCTTTGGATTTTCTAAGAGGCCTTGCTCTACCATGAATCTGGAGCCGCAGCCGCACTCTTCGCCGGTCTGGAACATCAGTTTTACGGTACCTTGAAGTTCAGATTCTCTCTCTTTGAGCAATTTGGCGGCTCCCAGCAGCATCGCTGTATGTGCATCGTGTCCGCAGGTATGGGCGATACCGGGATGTTCTGACGCGAAATCGACCAAACCTTCTGCCTCTGGCATCGGCAGGGCGTCCATGTCCGCGCGGAGCAGAATGCAGGGTTCCCCTTTGCCGATGGTTGCAACGATGCCGGTGGATTCTGCCATGTCAGGGAATCCTCCCTTTACAAAATTGGCGCGCAGCGTTTCATCGATCGGTCCGCCGCAAGGCGTTGCTTCGATACCCATCTCTTTCAGCCTCTTTGTTACATAAGCGGCTGTTTCTTTTAGATCAAAGCCGACCTCCGGCTTCCTGTGCAAATTGTGACGGTCTTCTTTTATCTGTTCTTCGATCGCTCTTGAAGCGTTTAGTAATTCTTTCATATTTCCCTCCCGTAGCATATCAAAAAGCCCAGGCCTTGACCTGGGCTGGTATGAATCTTATTTCTGGTTCTTCTTCAGCCATTCGATGGCGACATTGGCGTGGATTGCGGAGCCGTAAGGCAGCATTTCCTCGTCGACAAACATATTTGGATTATGCATCGGTGCAGATTCTTTGCTGCCGACGCCCAGCCATGCGAACATGCCTGGAACTTTGTCGGTTACGTAACCGAAGTCTTCGGTTCCCGCCATGCATGGCATGACCTTGACTTTGTCGTCTCCCATGATTTCGCCGATAAACGGCTTTAACTCGTCGCAGAGATCAGCATCGGTATAGGTAGAAGGTGTGTGGAACGGCATGATCTCGTAATCACCTCTCCACATTTTTACGGTGTGGTCTACGATTTCCGGAATTCTTTTTACGATATGGTTGGTAACGTCTCTGTTAAAGGTTCTGGCAGCAACCTGCATATCAGCAGTGTCAGGAATGACGTTGGCAGCTGTGCCGCCGCCGCATTTTCCGACTGTCAGCGCTACTGTCTCTCTCGGGTCGATTTCTCTGCAGCTGAGCAGGTTCAGCGTCGTATATAACTGATTGATAATCATTAGCGGATCGATGCAGTCCTGCGGCATGGAGCTGTGACCGCCTTTACCTTTGATCTTGATCATAAAGGTATCCATCGCGGCAGAGGTGATGCCGGGAGTATAACCCACGATACCTTTTTCTTCGTTGGACATGACGTGAATGGCAAATGCTGCATCTACTTTCGGATTCTCCAGAACGCCGTGTTCTACCATGAACTTGGAGCCGCAGCCGCACTCTTCACCAGTCTGGAACATCAGCTTGACGGTACCGCAGAGTTCATCCTCTCTATCTTGGAGCAGCTTAGCAGCGCCCAGGAGCATTGCAGTATGGGTATCGTGGCCGCACATATGGGCTGTACCAGGCTTTTCGGAGGCAAAGTCGACGAGACCTTCGGCTTCCTGCATCGGCAGGGCATCCATATCTGCACGCAGCAAAATACAAGGTTCACCTTTTCCGATGGTTGCAACTACACCTGTAGAATTCTCCATGTCAGGAAACCCTGCAAAAGTAAATTTCTTTCTCAGTTCTGGATCGATTGGTCCGCCGCATGGCTGAGACTCGATACCCATCTCTGCTAATCTTTTCTGGACATAAGCGGCCGTTTCCGGCAGGTCAAAACCGAATTCCGGTCTTCTGTGCAGATTGTGACGATCTTCTGCGATCTGGTCTTTAATAGCTAGTGAAGCTTCCAATATACTTTTCATTTTTCTCCTCCTTAAACCATTCATATGCATGAATTGGCTCATCAATGTGCTCAATATTGATCGGGGTTAGGAAGCTCATAGATATTTTTCTGCATTATAGCACACTTCTTTTTGGAGTGCAAGATGGAAAAAATATTTTCAGAATTTTTTCTTTACATTTTTGCAAAGAGCGATTAGAATACCTGTTAACGAACTTAGATAAATGAGGAGGAGAGAATCATGGACACGATTTTCTATAACGGAAAGATTTTTACGGAGGATAAAGCCTATCCGACCTGCAGTGCTTTGGCGGTGAAAAATGGCGTCATCGTCGCATTGGGAGAGGATGAAGAAATACTGAAGATGGCGGAGGCTGGGACAGAAAAGATAGATTTGGCGGGACGTTTGATGCTGCCGGGATTTGTCGATACCCATCTGCACATGCTGTTCTATGCACAGGAGGCAAGCCTGATCGACCTGACTGACTGCAGACGCTTTGACGATGTGAAGAGGCTCTGCGCAGACCGCGTGGACTGGGCGAAGGAAAATCATAAATGGGTACAGGGTACAGGCTTTAATCAGGATGACTGGGACGTAAAGACGATTCCGACGAGAAAAGACCTGGATCAGATTACGGAAGACGTTCCACTGACCATCCGCAGAACCTGCCACCATATTACGGTCTGCAATACAAAAGCCATGGAGACCATGGGACTGATGGGAGAAAAAGAGGACTCTACCCAGATCAACATGGGGTTTTATGAAGACGGCAGTCCCAATGGCATCTTGAAAGAAGACAGCCAGAATGTGGTAACAGACGCGCTGCCCCTGCCGGACAAAGAAGAAATCAAAAAATTGATTCTCTTTGGCTGCAACCAGGCTGCAGCACAGGGAATTACGGAGCTGCACTCTGACGACTTCCTGCTGATTCCGGGCGAAGCAGGCGACCAAGTCATGGAGGCTTATCGTGAACTTTCAGAAGCGGGAGAGCTGCCGATCAGAATCTATCAGCAGTGCATGCTCTGGGGCAAGGAGCTGCTGGAAGAGTTTATCGAAAAGGGACACAGAACGGGAGAATCCTACGGCTTCTACAAAGTGGGGCCTCTCAAGATCGTGACAGATGGATCTTTGGGCGCCCATACGGCCTATATGAGATCCCCTTATGCTAACGATCCAGAGACAAAGGGAAAAGCCAATTATACTGACGAGCAGTTATATGAAATGTGTAAGCTGGCTCACGATCACGGCATGCAGATTGCCACCCACTGTATCGGAGACGGTTCTCTGCAGCAGATTTTGGACGCTTACGAAAAAGTGCAGATGGAAAATCCGCGCACAGATTGCCGCCACGGTGTCGTCCACTGCCAGATCATGGATGCAGAGCAACAGGAACAGTTCAGAAAACAGAACCTTCTCGCCTATGTACAGCCGGTGTTCGTGCGCTACGATATGAATATCGTCGATGACTGCGTAGGAAGTGATTTGGCAAGGACCAGTTATAATTGGCGCCGATTTGAAGACCTGGGCGTACATCAGAGCGGCGGTTCCGACTGCCCGGTGGAGAAGTTCGACATCCTGCCAAACATCGAATATGCGGTGACGCGCACAAACAGAGAACTGCAGAAGTCTTGGTACCCGGAAAATGCGGTGACATTAGAAGAAGCGGTAAAGATGTTTACCTACGAAGGCGCTTACGCTTCTTTTGCTGAGAATGTGAGAGGCAGTATCACTGTCGGAAAATATGCAGACCTGGTTGTGGTCGACAAGGACATCTTTGAGATTCCAGTCAGCGAAATCCATACAGCTGCTGTAGATCTGACCATGGTAGAAGGTAAAATCGCATATAAACGTCAATAAAAATTGACAACAGAGCACGGTGTAAATAAAATTTTACACCGTGTATTTTTATTTACAAAATACGTTAAAAAAAATTTACAGGAAAAAACCAGCAAAGAAAGCATATGATGAAAAAGGTGCATTTTTAGACAATTTCGAAAGTTGGCACTACATTTGCATTATATAAGCTTGAAAGCTCAAAAAAGAAAATGTAATGTGCTCAACATTCAAGGGTTAGGGAAAATTTAGAGATGATCAAAAGGTTTATAGATTGCCTGGAAAAAATCTAAATTTGTAAAAGGAGAACTGCAGTCACACTGCAGGACTGAAAACATGGGAGAAACATTAAACAAGAAAAAAGGTTTTCAAATGCCACACGTTTATGCCATTCTATTTATTATCATGTTACTTGTAACGCTATTATCTTACATAGTTCCGAATGGCGAATTTGAAAGGACTCTGACCGAATCAGGGCAGACACTCGTTAACACAGACAACTTCCAGTTTATTAAGAACGAAGACCCGATTGGCTTCATGGACTTCTTCTCATCCATCTACACAGGATTTGTAGAAGCTGGAACCATCATGGGTTCCCTGCTGATCTGTTCCGGATCACTGGCGATCCTCAACTACAGTGGAGCACTGGAATCCGGTATCCGCAAACTGACGGAAGTCACCAACGGAAAGAACGTCATCGCAATCCTGATTTTCTACATCTACTTTGCAGGAATGAACATCATGGGAGCTGGCGAAGGATGCTATCCTTTCTTCCCAATCGTTACCGGAATCGTTATTTCTCTAGGATATGACCGCATCATGGGTATGATGACCATCTGCTTTGCAGCTACAGCAGGTTTCGCCTGTGGTATGGTAAACCTGTTCACTACAGGTATCTCACAGCAGCTTGTCGGTCTGCCACTGTTCTCCGGTATCGGATATCGTGCCATCGTATTTGTTGTCATGTTCGTTATCGGTTTGGTAAGCGCACTGCTCTATGGCAGCAAGATCAGAAAGAATCCTGACAAGAGCTATGTTGCAGACGAATATAAAGCACAGTTAGCTGAACAGGCAGAATCAAAAGACGATGCAAAAGATCAGGTTCCATTTGACGCAAAGAGAAAGATCGCTCTGATCATCTTCGTAGCAGTCGTACTCTTCACTGCTTATGGATGTCTGAAGTTAGAATTTGGCCTTGGACAGTTTGCAGCACTCTACGTTGTAATGGCTATTATCCTGGCCGTGATCTTCAGAATCAATGTCAACCAGTTCTGCCAGTTGTTCACACAGGGTGCATCTCAGGTACTGGGCGCTGCATTCGCCATCGCACTGGCTCGTTCCGTCATGGTACTGCTCAATCAGGGCAAGATCATGGATACCATCGTATACTACATGGGCAACGGCCTCCAGGGCAAGAGCGCAGTCGTAACACTGTTACTGATCTTCCTGTTCGTTACCGCATTTAACTTCTTAGTCGTATCCGGTTCCGGCAAGGCTGTCATGATGATGCCAATCATGAGCCCTCTCGGAAAGATGCTGAACATCAACCAGCAGGTAATGGTACTCACTTATCAGCTTGGTGACGGTCTCACAAATATGTTATGGCCGGGCGGCGGCATGGTATGCTGCGCACTGACTGGTACAAACTACGGAGACTGGCTGAAGGCTTCATGGAAGACCTTCCTGACCATGATCGTTTCCGGATTCGTACTCATCGTCATCGCAAACGCTATTGACTACGGACCTTTCTAAAAACAAATTTTAATATATCAAAGCAAAGAAGCTGTCTGATTACAGGCAGCTTTTTTCGTTCCTTTAACAAGTTCTTAATATTCCAGGTCTATCCCTTTTCACCAATTTAATGACGGAAGGTTCATGATATGAATGGAAGGGAGGGGTGGAAATGTCTATCTTAATTCGCAGACTTATTTTCCATATGTGCATAGCCATCGGGCTGCCGGTCGTGATTCTCGCCGGAGTATTTTTGTCATCCCTGGTGGTCCTATATCCTATTTCAGCTATCATGGGCTGGATTTAGTCTTTATACAATCTTAATACGATGGAGGAGTCCTTTAACGCCGTCTTATAACGGGAAGTGGTAGACTCGTAATAGAGTCGATCATACGACTAAATCCAGCCAATCGAGCGGCGTAGAAAATGCTTGCTCTCTTGGGGGTTTAAAGCATAAGGTCTCCCCGGCAATTTGCTTCGCAAATTGGGGCGAGAACCATTAGGGAGGAAAGAATGATGAACATACTTATTTCTGTGATAGGCGCGGCGGCTGTCGCTATGCTTATCTACTATTTTGCAATTTTGATGCGAGGTGATAAACAATGAGTGCTGCAGTGATGCAATACATATTATATGCCGCCATACTGATAATCCTGGGAATTCCCCTGGGCGCTTACATAGGCAAGGTGATGAATGGGGAGAAGACCTTTCTGTCACGGATTTTGACACCGTGTGAAAATGCGGTATATAAGGTTATGAGAGTTGACAAGAATGAGGATATGTCCTGGAAGAAATACGCAGTCAGCGTTTTGGTCTTTTCAGGAATCGGAATCCTCTTCGTATTTTTATTACAGATGCTGCAGGGTTTTCTGCCGGGAAATCCGCAGGGCCTGGGCAGCGTGAAATGGGATTTGTCTCTCAACACAGCTATCAGCTTTGTGACAAATACCAACTGGCAGGCCTATAGCGGTGAATCCACACTGAGCTACTTGTCGCAGGCTCTTGGCCTGACGGTGCAGAATTTTGTATCCGCAGCTACTGGCATCGCGGTGCTCTTTGCCATGATCCGAGGCTTTACAAAGATCAGAGAAAAGGGCGTGGGCAGCTTCTGGGTAGATCTGACCAGAACCGTGGTGCACGTTTTGATTCCGCTGAACCTGGTCATCGCCATGGCCCTTGTAGGCGGCGGCGTCATCCAGAACCTGAAACCTGCAGAAGAAGTCAAGCTGGTAGAGCCCATTGCGGTTACCCAAGAAGGGGAAATTATCGAGAACGCGGATATTGACCTTGAAAAAAACGTCGTTACTGTCGATGATAAGGTAGTGAAAGATGCGGAGATTGTTGAGAAAGGCTTTGTGCCGATGGGTCCTGCTGCCAGTCAAATTGCAATCAAGCAGACTGGAACTAACGGGGGCGGATATATGGGTGTCAACTCGGCGCACCCGCTGGAAAATCCAAATCCTTTTACAAATATACTGGAGATGATTTCTCTGCTGCTCATCCCTGTGGCTCTGTGTTTCACCTTCGGACGGAACGTGAAGAACAAAAAGCAGGGCGTGGCGATCTTCATGGCCATGTTCTTATGTCTGGCGGTCAGCCTGGCAGTGGTGGGCTACAACGAGCAGGCTGCGACGCCGCAGCTGGCACAGGACGGCGCAGTCAACATCAGTATGGTGGATCAGGCAGGCGGCAACATGGAGGGCAAAGAAACCAGATTTGGTATCGCCACCTCCTCGACCTGGGCAACCTTTACGACGGCAGCGTCC
>URXI01000051.1 GCA_900551775.1 uncultured Eubacterium sp.
GTTACAACGATTAACTGGTAGTCATTCTTGACTACATCATTATTATACTAGGAGGTCATATTATGCTGAACAAACGAATTAAAATGATTGTTTTTATCATTGAATATATTGAAGAACATCTGACCCAAAAGCTGAATCTGGATATTTTGGCCGAAGCCATGCACTATTCCAAATATCATCTGCATCGAATATTTACGGACACTGTGGGGCTGACAATTCACGATTACATGCAGCGCAGGCGTTTGAGCGAGGCGGCGAAGCTGCTTATTTTTTCTGAAAAATCGGTGCTGGACATCGCCTTGCTTGCCGGTTATGAAAGCCAGCAAGCCTTTACGGATGTGTTTACCAAAATGTACAAGCTGCCGCCGGCCAAATATAGGGAAAATGAGGAATTTTATCCGCTGCAGCTAAGATTTGAATTTGAAGGGAATTACAGAATGTTAAACGAGAAAAAAGAAGTCAGCTATGATATCTGTTTTGCTGCGGAGGAGGATATCCCATGCTGGATGGAACTGGTAAAGCTGGTGGTCGACGGTTTCCCCAATTTGTAGGAGGAAGCATATCGGCAGGTGCTGCAGAAAAAAATCCATGCAAAGGAAGCGCTGATCCTCAAGGACGAGGAAACAGCCATCGGCATCATGCTTTTTACCAGCGGAACAGGCAGTATTGATTTTATGGCCTCCCATCCGCTCTACAAAAAGAAGGGCATACCAATCTCTTCACAAAAGTTACAGGTCCACTTTTGAAATCATCGAGTTTGCAAAGGGCATCATGGAAAACTCTGCAATCGAAGTGATCGAGCGTCACGGCGACGAAGTGGAGATTATTTCCTGCGAAGACAAATCGGACAGGCTGACACTGCTGCATACGGGGGAACTGAGCAGATTGATCGTTTCTGGACAAGAACCCTGTCAGCATTTATAATAAAAATAAAATTTCTTGTCACAAGGAGGCTTTTCCTTTGTCTAACTTTATAGGAGGTAAATAATGATGAGTATAAAAACAAATGAAGAATTATCTATTTTGATCGACAAAGCCACTTCCGGCGATGAGAAATCACTGGAAACGATCATCGCAAGCGTACAGGATCTGGTATTCAATCTTTCTCTGCGCATGCTGGGGGTATTTCCCGATGCGGAAGATGCGACCCAGGAAATCCTGCTCAAAGTCATCACCCATCTTTCTTCTTTTAAGAAAGAAAGCTCTTTTTCCACCTGGGTGTTCAGCATCGCTTCAAATCATTTGAAGAATTACAAAAAGAGTATGTTCGCACAGCATCCTCTCAGTTTTGAATACTACGGCTGCGATATCGAAAATGGGGCGGCAGAGGATCTGCCCGATTTGACACAGGATATCGAAAAGTCCCTTTTGGCGGAGGAATTGAAGCTGTCCTGCACCAATGTCATGCTGCAGTGTCTTGACGCTGAGAGCAGGTGCATCTTCATCCTGGGAACCATGTTCAAAGTGGACAGCCGCATTGCGGGCGAGATTCTGGGCATTACGCCGGAAGCTTATCGCCAGAGGCTTTCCAGAGTGCGCAAAAAGATGGCGGAATTCCTGGAGAACTACTGCGGAGAGTATGGGCAGGGAAAATGCAAGTGTAAAAACCGGCTCAATTACGCAATTCAGACCCACAGACTGCAGCCACAGAATCTGGCGTTCACTTCATCAAAAGAAAAAGAAGTGATTTTGGACGTGAAGAACGCCATGGAAGAAGTGGACGACCTGGCAGGCAGATTTGATTTCTGCAAGACCTATGCATCGCCGGAAACTTTGAACAAGTTCATCAAAGATTTCCTGCAGTCCACGCAGATTTCGACCATACAGAGTTCAGGAATGGAGGGAATGTAAATGGAAACCATATTGAATTATCTTTCTGATTTGAAAGAGAACAACAACCGCCAGTGGTATCACGAACACAAGGCGGAGTACAAGGCCGCTAACGCTGACTTTGAAGCATTTCTGCAGGATCTGATCGTGGGAATCGGAGCGTTTGATGATCAAATTTTGCACAACGTGCCGAAGGAGCTGACTTTTAAGCTGGTGCGGGATACTCGTTTCAGCCACGACAAATCCCCTTATAATCCGTCTTTCCGCGCTCATATTTCGTCAAAAGGCAAGCTGCCGATCCCAGTGGGTTATTACATCATGATCAAACCTGGCGGCGAAACTTTCTTGGGCGGTGGTTTATTTGCCGACATGTTCAAGGACGCTACCGCCATGGTCAGAGACTACATCACCGCAAACCCGGAAGAATGGGAAAAAGTCATCAGCGATGAGACTTTCTGTGAGTATTTTACAGTCAAAGGCAATGCGCTGAAGAATGTGCCGAGGGGGTACGACAAAGAGCATCCCCAGGCAGAGTATCTGAAGAACAAAAGCTGGTACGTGGAATACTTCGTCGAGGACGAACAGCTTCGCGATACAGAGGCATTTCTCGACCTGGCAGTAACGATTTTCAAAGCCATGAAGCCCTTCAACGATTACCTGAACAAAGCACTGGAAGGCTTTACGATGCCGGAAAGGTAGAGCGCATAGAAAGGTTTTTTGATCAGAGTGCTTGTGTTTTGGTGCGACTGTTGCTATAATATACTTTAATAACTCCCACATAATTACCAAAGTATAATTGGTGAAAATTCGAGGAATAATGATAGTATGGAGGTGTTTTTATGGCAATAGTAAGTGATGAGCAGGTCATCAAGGTATTAAGACAATATAATCCGTGGTGGCGTAATCCGGCTGCCGTGAAAGAGGAAAGCAAACCGCAGAAACGAATCGCATATTATGAAGCCCTAAAAATGATAAAACATAAAACGCTGAGACGGTTTGCGGTATTGTCAGGAGCCAGGCGTGTCGGCAAGACAACGATGATGTATCAGATGATGGATCACCTAATTGACGAAGGTGTAAATCCAAAGAATATCCTGTATGTGTCTTTTGATAATCCCATTGTGAAGCTTGTCAGCGTAGAAAAGGTACTTTCTATTTATGAGTCCTTGTATCCAATCGAAGGGACAAGATATATTTTCTTTGACGAAATCCAATATACGGATAATTGGGAATTATGGATGAAGGTGATTTACGACAGCAGAAAAGATATCCGTCTTGTGGCAACAGGTTCGGCAAGCCCTGTATTGGAAAAAGGCGCGACGGACAGCGGCACAGGTAGATGGAACGTTCTTAAAATCCCGACAATGTCATTTTATGAGTATTGCAGGCTGCTTCAGCTTGAAGAACCGATTTTGCCTGAAAAAGTACAGCTTACAAAGCTGGTAAAAATGAACAATGCACAGCTTGGTGATCTGATGGACAGGTTCACGCCGTTAGAAGGGCATTTCAACCGTTATTTGATGATTGGCGGCTTTCCGGAACTGGTATTATCTGATGATGATTTATATGCACAGAGGATGCTGCGGGAAGACGTCGTTGACAAGGTAATAAAGCGTGACGTACTTACGCTTTTCAATATCCGAAGTCCTCTTTTAATGGAAAAACTCTTCTTGTATCTTTGTATGAACTCCGCAGAAATTTTTAGTGTGACTACTGCGGCAAAGGAACTGGAGAATACGTCGGTAAACACAATCGACAGCTATATTGAAGCACTTGAAATGTCTAACCTGATTTATCTGGCAAAGCCAATGAACGTAGGAAGCAAAGGCGCTCTAAAAGGAAAGCCGAAGATCTTTATCGCAGATCCTGCGATTCGCAATGCGGTACTGATGATTGACGATGTATTAACTGATGAAAAAGAACTGGGAGCAATGGTGGAAACTGCGGTATATAAGCATATGGTATCTTTTTATCAGGGCAGCTCCGCACAGCTTGGCTATTTCAGAAAGGCAAAGGATAATCAGAAAGAGGTTGACGTGGTGATAGAACTTCCGCGTGAGAAAATCCTCTGTGAGGTGAAATACCGCAACAATTCTCATATTCCTGCGGCAGATGCAATTGTAGAACTCTGTAAGGATGAAAATGCAAAGATTACAAACGCATTTCTCGTTACAAAGCGGTTAGATGATTTTGGAATTGCAAAGCATGAAACAAAAGTGCCGATTTTGCGCATTCCAGCCATGGCTTTCCTGTATCTTTTAGGGAAAGCAGAAGCTGATGGTGAAAATGGAAAAATGTAATACAAAAGAAGAAAGAGAGGCGCCCGCTAGAAGCGAGACCTCTCTTTCTTTCGAAATGTGCGTGGGTTACTTTCCAACACACAATTTTTTTATAATCTATGCTTCGGAAAACGGATTCGGAGGTGACAGCGAGTTAGCGGCTAGAGCAGTATGTGAAAATTCTAAGGGATTATCAGAGAATGGAGTTGATTTTAATACCAATTTATGGTAATGTTAATATAAGATAAACCATGACGTGAATGTTGCAACATAGAGTGTTTGCTATCGGTTAAGGAGAGATACTATGGCGAATAAAACGATTCATATATTGCGATACGGAACAGCCGCCGAAAAGACACATTTGGAAAAGGCGATTTCTTCATACGATTATCTTGGCATTAATGGAAATTCTGCGGCGTATGTAGCAGGAGCCATTTCGAAATTTATCGTTGAAAAATTTTTTTCAAAACCGGATAAAGGATTTTTTATTGATCCTATAACCTACGCCTTTCAGAATGAGATCAAATTACTTAAGAAAAGATCAAAGGCCACGGGCATGGAAACAATTAAAAAATCAGTGAGAATGCTGATTGAAGAATATGGATCTCCTATAAATAAGGTGGAAGCGGATATCCCTGTTGCTGTAAGCGATTTTGACGACGAAGTGAGAAAAACGTTTTGTCATAATGTCTTAAAGTTTCAATATGATCTTGTTTTTAATCATATTGAAAAAAATGATTTACAAAAGTATTTGGATTATGCGGTTTTAGGCGACAAAAAATTGTTTCCGCAGTTAAGGCCAAAATTCTTAATTGCGCCGTATTTTTATTTGAACAGTAATAATGAGTCATTTCAACAATGGCTGAACCTGAATATTAATTTTATCCATTTAGCAAAAAAAGTCTCTAGGGATAAGTGCAATGACTCAGAGGTATTTGCACAAGTTGTTATAAGTAAAGAGACTTTGATGGATTCGTTTGCACTTAGCAGAATAGTTGATGCTTACAAAAACGTTCCTTGCGATGGGTTTACTGTATGGATTGACGACCTAAATGAACATGACGCATCCTTTGAAGAATTATCAAGGTTTGTTAAGTTGTTGAAGGGGTTAAACCATAAGCCGGTGTACAATATGTATGGTGGGTATTTCTCTGTTCTTTTAACCCATAAACAAATCGGTTTACTTGCTGGAGTATCACATGGTTTGGAATATGGAGAAAGCAGAAAGGTCTACCCTGTTGGAGGTGGAATTCCCATATCAAAGTATTACTACTTTCCGCTTCATCAAAGGATGGACTTTACTAAAGCCTATTATCTGTTGACTTCCGAAAATATCATAGATACCTCAAAGATAGATTGGGGAACCGCAGAGAAGTATTACAAAGAAATATGTAAATGTGAACAGTGCAAAAAAGTCATACGCAATGAAATGATTAATTTTGTTGAATTTGAGAGCAAGGAGTTTTATGAGGTTCACAGGAATGATCAGGTGCTGAGAAGAAAAAAAGCTTCTTTGGATACAAAACAAAATTGTCTCTACCACTATTTGCTGTGTAAAAAAATGGAATTCAAACGCGTATCGAATAAATCCCTGCCAGTATTACTTGATGAGATGAAACAACAAAAATGCAGATATATGAATTACGAGGCATTGAAAAAAAGTGAGCTGGATTATATAGATACTTGGATTAGAACAATCAAAGGGGTGTGAATTCAGTGAAGGGAAAGACGGTATTTATTCTTGGAGCAGGAGCCTCAGCATCGGCACATCTTCCAACACAGGACAAGCTTTTATCCAAGGTATTTTCTTTAAAACGAACTATCGATAAAGCTTTGGTAAAAAGTGATTTTTTATCACTTAATATAAATTCTAAACTGCAGCGTGTTCAAGAATACTACCCTAAGTTTGATAAATATCGGCAGAATTTAGGTGAGTTTGTCATTGCAAATTTTTCTACATTTGAGAAATTGAATCAATATAAGAGTATAATTGAAAATGCATTAAAAGTAGAAGAAACGGATGCTAATGCCATGCGGATCAGAGAGGATCTGCTTTTCGAAGCCTATAATATAGCAAGAAGCGTTAAGGTCTCTTTGGAAGATCTTTTTACCATATTTGACAGTGTACATTCTGGTCGTGAACATTTCAGAATGTATTCTCTAAAACAAATGGCGGATATACATAATGAATTGAAATTATGTATCATATACACTCTTTCCTTCTCCATTGCAGAATCTTGTGACAATGGTGATTATAAAAAATTCTCTCGATATTTAATTGAACGAAGACTCCATGCATCTCAAAAAGAGGATACTTTGGCGGTTATTACTATGAATTGGGATGATATTTTAGAAAATACTTTATTTGAGATGTGTAATAACTATAATCAAAGTTTAAATAAGGGACAGAAACAAATACACCCGGATTTGTGCTTCTATGATTATGATCTGAATGAGAAAGAGTCGCACATTCCTTCTGTACATATTAAAGCTAAGGGCCATAAAAATATAAAAATCCTTAAGATGCACGGTTCATTAGCTTGGCTGGAGTGTCCGAAATGTGCAAGGATTTATAGTGATTTTTCAAATGAAATTGCGGCTGAAGAGTTTTCTGATTTAGAATGCCCTTATTGCAAAGATCTTGACAGACTGCAAACCGAGAATCCGATTCTGCGTAATTTAATTATTACGCCGACTTTTCTTAAATCCTTAGATAATCTGAACGTGAAGAATATCTGGCATAACGCTTTCATCGATGTAAGTGAGGCAGACAAACTCGTATTCATTGGGTATTCATTTCCGGATGCTGATTTTGAAATGAGGTGTCTATTAAAAAAGGCCTGTAAAGCTTCTGTGAAAATAGAAGTGGTTTTATCAAAAGATGTAGATCCTGAAGGGTATATTGGAAAGTTTACTGAAAAAGGTTTTGATGAGGATGAAACAAAGGACCTGATAAGCAGAATGCAATTGCCCGAAGAACGCTATAAATCTTTTTTTGGAGAAGATAAAGTGTCTTTTTATTATAATGGATTTGGCGCATACATTGACCAGATTGGAGGTTTTTATGAAGCAAAGGGAAATGAACAGTAAGGATTTGCTCCTATGTTTTTTATATTCTCCAGGGCAAAGTAAAGAAATAAATGAAGCAATCATTGGAAGAACAAAATTGATGAAGATGATGTTTCTTTTTGAAAAAGAAATATATCCTCTATTTTTTGAAGACACGTTACAAATACAGCTTCCGGAATTTAGACCATATTATTTTGGCCCATTTTGTAAGCAGTTGTTCGATGACTTATCTTTTTTTGTAGCTATCGGATTGATTGTAACTAGTGAAACGACCATCCCACTTTCATCTGCTGATAAGATTGAATCAGAAGATGGACCAGATGAACTTCTAGATGATGAATGGAGCGTCGCTATGTTTGATGATGAGAATGCAGAGAGGTTTGAATTATCTTATGCGCTTTCAAAAAATGGAGTCAGATATGTCGAAGAAAACGTGTGGAACCTTTTTTCAGAATATCAAAAGGAGCTATTGATGAAATTCAAAGCACAAATCAATAGAATATCTCTAGATGCGTTACTGCAATATGTATATAATAAATATCCAGAAGAAGCCGTAAACTCAATGATTGCGGATAAATATTTAAAAAGGACGGAGAAAGATAGATGTTAGAATATGAAATGGCGACCGATGGATTTTCGTTTTTGAAAAAACAGGAAAAATATAAAATCGCAAAGCAGGAAGTCCCATTTCTTTCAAGATGTATTGATGTTGTTTTGATGAATCGTAACGATGAAGTAATATCGATTGAGTTCAAGATAAGCAAATGGCGTCATGCTATTGAACAGGCCAAAAATCACAAACTTGGAGCGGATAAAGCGTATATATGCCTGCCAGAGAGACAGATGAGTAAGGCTTTATATCTTGCAATCCAGGAAGCAGGTATTGGCTTGTTATTGTATGATCCGGAGCGTAAGGATCGGATTCATGAGGTAATTCCTGCGCCCGATCAAAATAGCAATATTCCTGTATTTAGAACTATGTTGCTCAGCAATCTTGATAAAGTATAGAAAAATCGTCAATCCGTCAGGTTAATCAATGCTTTGAATTGTGGAAAAGAGAAGAGTCGGAAAATCGACTCTTCTCTTTCATTTTAGCTTTACCCTGATGCCATCGACCGCCGTAAGCCCTTGACCGCCCCTTGTATAGGCGAAGGCGGGGGTAACGGCATATTCCATAGCGACATCTCGGGGAGCGAGGCTGCTCTCATAGCACCCAGCATATTGCAGCTCGCCTTTATCATAGAGAACGAGATAGCTTGTGCTGTCACTATCGATATCATAGATATTATAAAAAGCCATAGCCAGACGTCTGCCATCGTAATCGAAAGACAGTGTTCCTTCTGATGGACGGGCGCCGCTCAATCCATCAATACTTTGCAAATTCTCGGATAAGGCAATTTCTATCTGTTTCCCCTTCTGTGTGAGCAGATAGAAGCGGCCGGTAGATAAAATCATCAATATGTTACCGTCGTCGTCCTCTTCGAAAACAGCCAGCTCCCGGCTTGCGGATTTGCCGGGGAGGGATAGCGTCTGCTGACATTTCATGGATTTGATGTCTATGACGGACAAGTAGATCCCTCCCTTTTCTTTTGTGAGGTGATAAAGGCTTTTGCCGTCGCTGCTTTTCTGTAAGGCCAGGGTGCGGGTGCCCTCTGGCAAAGGATATAGGAGCCGCGCGTGTTCCAAGTCCGGTCTAAACCATTTGTCATCGTCACCGCTGCCATAAGACAAAAATGGAACAAAGTGGATTCCGCGCATATCGGCAGGCAGAGGGATATCCCGAGAGGTATCTGATTCAGCCTGGTAGTATGACGATGGGTTGAGAGCGACGTAACAACCGGAATCGGTACAAGTGCTTGCCGTACTTGATTCCGAGTAGAGACCGTCTTCCGCATCATCGATGGAGTAAGCGGAAATGTCTCCCCGGCTGTTTTTCGTGATGCTGATGCGAACCTCGTAGTCTTCCGGGATGGGAAGCTTGAAATAGCTTTCTGGTGCATCGGGCGGTGCAATGTGTACACCGTGCATATCTACCGAAAACCGGGCAGGAAAGTATTCATAGTATTCTCTCAGCAGATGGGTTTCCTTGCGGGTCTTTCCCTTTTTTGTCCGCTTCGCCACATCAAAAACGAGAGGCTTTGCAGAAGCGTCGATCATCGACTCGATCGATCCACTGGAGGAAGAACTGCCGTATAGATCTGTCAAGAATCCTGCCTGGCTCTCAGGGACAGGTTCCGTGTTGTAACCGCCGACGGATACATGGCGAAAACGAATCTTAGGCTTTTTCTGTGAACCGATTTTGTATTCCATATCCCACAGAAGCTGTCTGTTAAAGACCTTGTACCGCAGTGTTGTTCCGGCAGCCGCCGCAGCATCGCCTGCCAGCACGGTCTCCTTTATTTCTACCTGATCCTGCATGTCATCGATTCGAAAATATGTGACAGGCAGGCAGACTGCAGCCAGGAAAAAGAGCGAGGCTGCGATGATGATGTACTTTTTCATACTGATTCATCCCCTATCAATTACAGTTTGACACTGATGCCGTCGATGCTAGAATAATCGGCAGAGCCGTTTGCCTTATAGCTGATCACAGGCGCAACGACGAACCCGGACTCCGAGCCTGCATTTTCTTTGTTCAAGCTGTTTTTGTAATATCCGGCATATTTTAACTTGCTCTGACCATAGAGAAAGACGTAGACAGAGCAGTTAGAATAGCGGCCATCAAAGGGCTCGGAAAAGGCAGCAAGAGCCAGGTTTTCCCCGTCGTAATCGAAGGACCAGTAGGAAGGCAGCGAAGAGAGTTCCCCTCGTTTTACGACCTGTTCGAGGCTGCCCGAAATTTCAATACGATATTGATTCCTCCCTTGTGTCAGAAGATGAATCTGACCATCGTCAGCGACAATCAGCAGCCTGCCGTCTTTCTCTTTGATCATGTTCATATTGTGTTGTGCCGATATCCGCTGCAAAGGTGTTCTCTGCAGCACTTTTTTTGAAGCTGCATCGATGACAGACAGGATCAGTTCGCCGCGCTCGCGAAGGAGCACGATGATTTTCTTTTGCTCCTGGCTCTCCTGCATTCTGAGCACCTGGGAAGTTGACGGCAGAGGAACGATTAACTTTGCATTGTCAAAATCGGCTCGGAACTTATTCCCCTTATTTTCTTCGGCGACGAAGGGAACGAAGTGAATGCCCCTCATCGCCTGAGAAAGCTTTAGATCCTTCATGTAGAGCCATTCTTCTTCGTCTCCGTCTGCAGAGCCTTCGTGGTCTGCTTCATATTTCAGGTCGGGCAGAGTGACGAAACAGCCATTCGTTGTAAAGAGTCCCTCGATGTCTGGTTCGAAATAACTGTGGACAGGTGCCATCTCATATCTGATGATCTTTCCTTTTTCATCCTTTTTTACAGTAACTTTGATTGAGTAATCGGCGGGCACGGGTATTTTGAAATAGTCAGTGTGCAGGGAAGCTTTGTCGATATTGATGTTAGAGATATCCATAGACAGCTTCATTGGATAATACTGATAATATTCTCTCAATCTATGAGTCTCCTCACGGGTCTTACCGTTGGCGGTGCGCGAAGCCACGTCGCTGATAACAGGATGATCCTCTGGCATGGTGCGGACGATCTCATCTGACAGAATATCAGAACTACTGATAAAGCAATCCTCTTCCAATTCGATATAATCGAGATCGGCGTCGGGGCTGTACACGTCATCTTTTACTCGCTGAAACCGGGTGGTGGTTTCAGGCTGCTCGGAAATCACCTGTTCTGTCTTCCAAAGCAGCTTTCTGGAGCGGTTGTCACAGGCGCTGGTTGTGAATGTTAAGCCCTCCGCAGCCTTTGCATCGCCGAAGAGTACGGTTTCTTCAATTGCCACCTGATCCTGCTGCGGATTGACGTAAAAGTATATTGCGATGAGCGCCAGCAGAGCCAGGGCGAAAACCATGACTGCTGCTGCAATGATCTTTTTCATTTTATACCGCCCTCCTCATCTTCGGCCAAGGTGGAGAGCACCTTGATGATACGGTCACTCTTATAGTGATAGGTTTCCTTCACAAAAGTCATCAGGTCTTTCCCCTGATCTTCCAAGTCGGACACAAGGGCGTCTGCGGCGATGCTGCCTTGATGGATCAGGACAGCGCGGCTGATAAAGTGCTGCACCTCTTCCAGCAGATGGGTGGACAGCAAAATCGTCTCTGTCGGTTCCAGAATGCCCAGGAGCACTTTGTAAAAATCCTCCCGATTGAACACGTCGTTTCCCGAAAATGGTTCATCCATCAAAATGTAATCCGCTCCCTGGGACAAGGCCATGATGACCTCGAACTGGTTTTGCTGGCCTACGGAGAACTTCCGCAGCTGCCGTGTCATTGGCAATTCGAAGAACTCCATCAGCGCCGCGAAGCGCTTTGTTCGAAAGGATGGAAAATGCATCTGATAAAACTCCATGTGGGCCTTTGGCGTCAGACTAGGGAAGAAGGAGTGCTCACAGGTGGCAAAGGAGAGGCGGGCGATATTCCTGTAGGTGATTGGCGCACCGTCCAGGGTGACAGCGCCCTTGTGACGCAGAAATCCCAAAATACACTTCTGCAGCGTCGTCTTGCCAGCGCCGTTCTCGCCAAAGAGCCCTACGATCTCGCCCTGGGGCAGGGTCAGATTGATATGGTTCAGAGCTTCTTTGGTCCCATAATTCTTTGATAAATCTCTAATCTCTATCATGATAACATTCCTCCCATCAGTTTCTGCCATTGGCCGGGGGCAAGGCACTGTTTCGGCGTGACCGCGCAATAAATCCAGTAGTATGTCATCAGCAGCAGGAACGCGCTAACGAGAGCGAGCAAAATGACAGCCGCCGGCACGGATAGACAGCGTTTCAGCATTTCATATTTCTGCGGCAGCCGTCGCATGAGATAGACACTTTTGCTCCCTTTGAAGTGATAGCGGTAATTGGCGATTGCCAGTAAAATCATAGCCAGGATCAACGCGCCGAAGCCCAGGAAGGCGTTATCTGCTAACTGGATGAAGTCCGGCATCATCACCTCGGGGATCAGCTTTCCGCTGTCAAAGAGGTCCTGATAGCTCCAGTATATCTGCACGGGGCAATACAGGCTCCATACACAACTGGCGATGCCTCCGAAGAGAATCAGCTTGCTATCCTGCTGCCAGGGCATTCCGACTGGAAAATAGGCCTCTAGATTCCAATTAATCTTCATCTGGCAGCACCCCCTTTTTGATCCTGATCGCGGAGATGACGAGAGCGATAATAGAGAAAGTCAGGATGAAGAAATTGCAAAAGCCAGATTGTTCAATCGTTCGGCGGACAATGAGCCATGCGGTACAGACAAAGAGCACAACTACCAGTAAATCTTTGCCGTCCTGCCGCGTTTTCCACGATGAGCAGGCGATGGCAGTACCCAGGCTGATCAAAAGGATCGCGTTGGTAATGATGCTGTAGAGATCCCCCAGGGGCAGGAGCCCGTGGAAAAAATCATTTCGGTAGAATGCCAGGAAGGCTGCCGGGCCGTAAGGATCTGCCGTATTCAATTCTGTATAGATGTGAACCAGGACGAGATCGGTCGCTGCCTGGCTGGCAAAGAGCAGGGTGAGGCAGCAGATGTTGTACACGGAGCAGATGATTGCAAACTGCCCCTGGCTGACGGATAGGCGGTTTACCATATAAGCGGGATTGCTGCCCTTCTGCTTTCCTGCAAAGGCTTCCAAAATGATGAAGACGCCTATATAGCAGACGATGAACAGCAGGTAGACGCGGCTGCTGTCTATCATCTCTTCCAAAATTCCAAGATGCTGCGTGGTACGGAGCTGCAGATAGAACATCCCTGCCTCTGCTGCCATGAGGGTCACAATCAGCAGGATGATCTTGCCTAAAGTGGCGCGGGCGGCCAGGGCGAATACGGATAGATATTTTTTCATGTCAGTCTTCCTCCTTCCAGGCGCCCCTTATGAGGGCGAGGGCTTCTTCAGCCGAGATGCCCATCTGCTTCATGTTGCGGACGATGGCCTTGACGTCGTTTTCCAGGAGCCTTGTGCGGATTTTTTTGATCTGGCCGTCGTCGATTTTGACATAACTCTTGGCGCCGCTGCGGGATTCGATGATGCCTTCTTCTTCGAGATAGCGGTAGGCCTTCTGTATGGTGTTGGGGTTGACGCCGATGAGGGCGGAGAGAACCCGCCTCGAAGGCATCTCGTCATTATCCTGTATGGCGCCGGAAACAATCTGTCGCTGCACATAATTGATGATCTGCAGATAAATGGGGTTGCCATCTTCGATTATAAACTGTTCAAATGAAATCAACTGGACCACCCCTTTCCTTCGCAAGTGCTATTTTCTCTGAAACTGTATTACTACTATAGTACGGTTCCTTTAACTGTATTATACTTGTAGTACGGTTTGCTGTCAAGAGCAAAGTGACGGCAAGGTCTGTTTTCGGCGATGATGATAAGGTTAGGCTTTTTGGGGGTATCTGGGCAGTCCCCGCGTAACTATATTGCTCTCAGAGGCCGTTGCAAGGGGGTATCTCTGATTTTGGTTACTTTTCGTGTAGATTCCTATGGCAAAATTGACGTTTGCAGCACATAAAAGTAACCACATGAGGCAAAGGACGAGATTTTGTGAGTAATCAGAGCTATATTGCAGAGGAGTGGCAGCTAATGCGCACATTGAGTTACGCGAGGGACCTTGCAACAGCATCAAAAAACCTAACTTTATCGTAGAAGATGATGGCTGCATACCCCCCTCCTCTAGATGTGGACAAAAGGCAGGCGATTGAAAAAATGTGACATTACCTGCTTGATTTATCTGGAAAAATGTGCAGAAATGATGTTGAAAGAACGGAAAAACGTGGTATACTAGTATTGAACACATGGAAAGGATGGTGGCTTTTTTGAGACGCAATGCAATTCAAGATTTGATAAAATGGAAATCCAGTGAAGAACGTAAACCAATGGTGCTGAAAGGCGCGCGCCAAGTCGGCAAGACTTGGCTTATGAAAGAGTTCGGAAAGACTTGCTATGAGCACTACGCCTATTTCAATTTTGACGAGGAAGATGAACTGAAATCTATCTTTGAAGTGAATAAAAACCCTCATCGTATTCTCGAACTTTTGTCCATGCTTGTAGGAGAAAAGATTCTTCCTGGGGAGACACTGATCATCTTCGACGAGATTCAAGAATGTCCGCAGGCATTGAACACGCTGAAGTATTTTAAAGAAAAAGCAAACGACTATCATGTCATTGCGGCTGGCAGCTTGCTCGGAACCCTTCTTGCCAAACCGAAGTCCTATCCGGTTGGAATGGTTAATCTGCTTGATATCCATCCGATGACTTTTGATGAGTTTCTTGATGCCATTGATCCTGTCCTTTACTCATATTATGAAAGTATCCAGAAAGATCAGCAGATTGAGGAAATCTTTCACCATCGCCTGCTCGAAGCTTATCATAATTATCTGATCATCGGCGGAATGCCTGAATGTGTTTCTTCATGGGTAAACCACAAGGATCCGGCGAAGATATCTCAGATTCAGCGGGAACTGGTTGAGGTTTACGAGAACGACTTTTCCAAACATAACGGCAGAGTGAACAGTGGGCGGATTCTCATGGTTTTCCGCAGCATTGTCACGCAGCTTGCGAAGCCCAATGAAAAATTTATATACGGCGCTGTACGTCAAGGCGGCAGAGCACGGGATTTTGAAGAAGCAATCGAATGGCTTGTATCTGCCGGCATGTTAGGCCGGGTTTACAATGTCTCTAAGATCGAGCATCCGCTTTCAGCCTTTGACAAGCTGGATCAGTTCAAACTGTTCTTATTTGATACCGGACTGCTCAAATACATGGCTGGCGTTGATAACCGTGCCATTCTTCTAAAGAGCAACTACCAATTCAAAGGTCCGTTGACCGAAAACTATGTCTTGCAGCAGCTTCGCGGTCAGTTTGAGATTGCGCCTCGATATTTTTCTGATAGGAATAGCGAGATTGATTTCGTAGTCCAATACGGCACAGAAGTGATTCCTGTTGAAGCTAAGGGTGGTGAAGACAAATCTGCGCCGTCTTTTAAGAAATACATTGCCGACCGTCAACCTGAACACGCCATTCGATTTTCCAAACGCGGTTATAGAAAGGATGGATCTATCACCAACCTGCCACTATACCTGGCGCCAAAGATGAGAGAGCTGCTATAATATAAATGAAATAGAGAAGGTAGTATTAGCGTAAAAACTAATGCTGCCTTCTCTTTTTTTGCCTAATTTTTTGATTTACATGTGGATGTATGCTCGCCAGGATCCATATTCTCCAAAGCGTATTCGCAGGCCTGTATCACAAAGCTGGAAAATGTCACATCCTGATTGACGATTACTGCGTCAATTTTTTCTATTACAGATAATGGAAACCGAATCGTCTTGTTCTCGGTTTCTTTTTTATCGGGTTTTAATTGGAATGCCATTGTATTACCTCCCTATATGTTTATTGTATTGCAAAATAGAAGAAAAGTATGCAATGCTAAATATAATAAAATATGCATTGCAAATTGTATTGCAAAATGCAATGCGATTTGTTATAATATTCTAAAATTAGGGCGGTAAGAAAGGAGAAGGTGAAAGCCGCCGATCAACAATCGCTATTGTTAAATTAAGGAGGAAGAAAATGAGAAAGAATAGGATTTCGCGCCTATTGATATCCTCGGCATTGGCTGCGACACTGGTGATATCCAGCGTATCCATTGCATTCGGTTGTACGGGAGTTTATTTCGGAAAAGATATGACCGATAACGGGACTACCTTGGCTGGCAGAACGGAAGATTCTGGTTGGTCGAGGTATAAAAAGAATTATACTGTCAGAGAAGCGGCAACACATGAGCCGGGCGACATGTACGTCGGATCAGGTGGTTTTACAACACCATATCCTGAAAGGACTTTTCGGTATACCATGGTAAAGGATTATACCGGTGAGGGCAAAGAAGAGATGGCTCAGGTCGGGATTAACGAGATGGGTGTTGCTGCAGAGGCATCGGTAACCTTATCTGGGATGCTGAATGCAATAAAAGACATAGATCCCATGGTCAGGGGCGGCCTTGGCGAAGAAGATATTCCGTCTGTCATCCTCATGCAGGCAAAGACGGCACGAGAGGGAGCCGCTCTGCTGATTAAGATTTATGAAACCAATGGAGCATCTAGCAGAGATATGACGATGATATCAGATAAAGATGAGACTTGGATTGTGCAATCACTGAGCGGGCACAATGCAGTTGCTGTAAAAGCACCTGCAGATAAAGTAGCGGCTACGCCTAATCTGACGGGAAATGTAGACGTGTCAGATAAAGATAAGACGATAATGACAAAAGACATCATCAAAACAGCAGAAGAAGCTGGTACGCTGAAAAGAGACGCGCAGGGAAATATTCTCATAGCCGACAGTTATGCAAATCCAGTAAACAAGTCAACACATACTCGTCTCAAGCAGTGCTATAATGTCCTGGGCGGCAAAGCGTTTTCCGATGCTAAAACTACAGAAACAGAAGGCTACTTGGATCTTTTCCAAGTACCGCGTGCGGAAAAATATACCCTCTATGACGCACTTCGTTTCCTCGCTACTTGTTACGACGCACTGGATACGGACAAAGAATTCGGCATAGGAAGTAACAATAGTATGGAGGCGCATATTTTCGAGACACGCCACAATATGCCTGCTGAACTGGCAGTCGTTCAATGGCTGTCACTGTCGCCACCGGAATTCGGCGTATACCTTCCGGGGTACAATGCGCTCATCACCGAAACAATCAAAGAGAATCACATTGGTCTGGATACGATGATCTACAATAATGATCATCCTGAACTCAATTCCTACAGAACCGTATTCTATGAGCTGCATTTCCTCTGTATGGGCAAAGACACTGCAAACCCGGCCACTGGTACAATGGAAGAAAGAATAAAATATGGTGCAGGTGTTAAGAAATTCTGGGAAAGATATCAGAAAGAACTGATTAAGCAGCAGGCAGTTATAGATCAGGATATGCAGAAGATTCTTGCTTACGACTATGACCTTGCTCTGGAAAAGGCAACTGCTTTGAACATGCACCTGCAGAAAGAAGCACTGGGCTATGCACAGCAGATGGTTGATGAACTGAAAGCATACATAGCAGATCCTAACGCTCCAGCAGAATTTGTACCGACAGCCCTGACAGAAGGCAAACTGCCAACTTACAGTTTCGAGGCTATCGGAGGAACAGGACTTCCTGCACCAGCCCCATCTCCTGGTCCATCTCCTATCACGCCGCCAGCTACTGATCCACAGAAACCGGAAGTGACCATACAGGACAATGCAGGCGGAAAAGTTGAGCTGTCAAAAGACGGTACGGTTGCAACGATCAAAGCCGACGAAGGCTATGAAATCACATCCGTAATCCTCAATGGCAAGGAGCTTGGCAAGGTTGACAAGGTGGAGAACCTGAAGACAGGGGACAAACTGCAGGTGGTATTCGCCAAGTCAGAAAAACCAGTAGATCCAGTTAAGCCTGCTGACAAGTATGCGAAGATCAAGGCCGGCGTCAAAGCCACGACGATCAAAGCGTCATCAACGGCAGGCAAAGGCTACATCAAAATCAAGTGGAAAAAATCAAAGGGGTACAAGGTCGATAAATACCAGGTATTCCGTTCTGTGAAAAAGAACAGCGGATATACCAAGAAACCGTTCTACACGACAAAGTCTGGCAAGCAGACCACGTACAAGAACACGAAGGTTAAGAAAGGCACCAGATACTTCTACAAGATCAGAGGCGTTAGAAAGATTGATGGAAAGAACTACTACACCAAGTGGTCCAACAAAGCCATCAGAACCGCTAAATAATTGAAGAGACAGAGGGAGCAGGGACAATCCGTGCTCCCTCTGCAACTAGGAGATAGTTCAAGTGAAGGGAGAACATTTATGGAGAATAAGAAAAGTGGACTGATGGCCAAGTTTCTAGTCCCATCAATAATCGGTATCATTTTGTTCATGATTCCGGTAAAGTATAACGGTGACTGGACCGTATGTGTCAAGATCCTGGCCGATATCATCGGCGGCGCCTTGGGAGGATTTCTTCCGATTTTGTGCGTTGCCATCATCACCGTTTCCGCAATTTTATCAGTTATTTCCCTGGCGAAGCCGAAGTTCATCACGGAACACCCGATCCTGAACGACACCTTTTCGACGTCCGTCATCTGGGTCGTCATCAGGGTCATCGGCGCAGTTCTCGTGTGGCTCACGTATCTGGGTTTAGATGCAGAGGACGGAAAGACGGGCATCCTGCACATGCTCACCGAAGGCGGAGCCGGCGGCTTCGTATTAGGCGACCTGCTGACCGTGCTGGTCATCATCTTTGCCATTGCAGCCCTGCTGCTGCCGCTTTTGCTGGACTTCGGACTGCTGGAGTTTGTCGGCGCGCTGCTGACCAAGGTCATGCGGCCATTGTTCAAGATCCCTGGCCGTGCGGCAGTCGACTGCTTCACCTCCTGGATTGGAGACGGTACTCTGGGCGTCATGCTGACCTGCAACCAGTACGAGGGCGGTTACTACTCAACGAGAGAAGCCTCTGTCATAGCGACGACCTTCTCAGCGGTTTCCATTACGTTCAGCATCGTGGTGCTGTCACAGGTGGATCTGATGCAGTATTTTGGCGTCTACTACCTGCTGATCTGCTTGGTCGGCGTAGTCTGCGCCATCATCGTGCCGAGAATCCCGCCGCTTTCCTTTAAGCAGGATACCTACCTGGTTGAGGGCAAGGCCATGCCGGAGAGTATCCCGAGCGAGTACAGGTCATCTGTGCAGTACGGTACGGCGCTGGCGCTGCAGAGAGTGCAGGAGCACAAGGGCGCAGGTCAGTTCTTCTCAAACGGCATGAAAAACGCAGTGGGCATGTGGTTCGGCGTGCTGCCTTCTGTCATGGCAATCGGGACGATCGCCCTGGCGGGGGCAAACAACACGCCGGTCTTCGAGATCCTGGGCAAGCCGTTCCTGCCGCTATTGAACCTGCTGCAGGTTCCCGAGGCGCTGGACGCATCCAAGACCATGATCGTAGGTTTTACGGACATGCTGACGCCGTCCATTATCGCATCGGCCGATATCAGCAGCGTCATGACCAGGTTCATCGTCGCCGTCGTATCGGTGACCCAGCTGCTCTATCTGTCAGAGGTCGGCGGCCTGATCCTGGGTTCAAAACTTCCAGTCAAGCTGTGGGAGCTGTTCGTGATCTTCTTAGAAAGAACGATCATCAGTTTGGTCATCGTCTGCCCGCTGGCTCATCTGATATTCTAACAACGGAAAAAAGGAAGTTTATACTTATTAAAAAATTGGCATAGCCGTGAATATTGGCTATGCCAGATTTTTATAAAACGGACAAAAATGCCATAAAAGCACCTAAAACCGATATTTATGGCACTTTTTTGAGAAATGAAGATGATTTTTTGATATATTTACCAAAAAAGGAAACTATGAAAAGGGAGGAGAAAACTATATAATAATAAAACTTTGTAAAAAACGCGATTTTTAAGCGCAAACTTTACGAATAATTACATTTTTGCTTTCCTGAAGGGCAGATGAAAATAGAAATCTGCCGTAAAAGCAGCTAAATGACCTTATTTATGGCACTTCTGCCGGATTTAAGCTTATGGGGTTTACCACCCTTCCCACCTGCATCTATCCATATCCACCCTGCCGTCAGGAAGAAAGCAAACACCCTCTGCTTCCAACAGCTCCCGGCAGAGATCGGCCATGACGCCCTTTGATATAGAGCCGTCGTTTTTGATGACTCTGTGCCAGGGCAGGCCCTCCGGGCACCTTGCCATAGCCCAGCCC
>URXI01000052.1 GCA_900551775.1 uncultured Eubacterium sp.
TGAATCAGGAATCTTCGAAGCTGCCGCCATTGCAGCCTATCACAGCAAGGGGCGCACTTCTGAGAACGTGCCCGTAGATTACGTACAGGTAAAGTACGTAAAAAAACCTGCCGGCGCAAAACCCGGCATGGTCATTTTTACCAATAACAAGACGGTCTGGGTCAATCCGGAATTGCCGAAATAACATGTAGGAAACAACTTTAAAAAACACTTAGAGTTGTTTCCTTTTTTTATATACAAATATTGACATCAACATACCCATGCGAGGCAGATATTATTCCAGTGCTATGGATATCGATCAAATTAAACAAGGTTCAAAATACAATAGTCTAAAGCATAGTTATGTTATTTTTATCTGCACCTTTGACTATTATCATTTGGGCCAGGCGGTGTATGTCTTTCAGAATTATGATAGCAAAAACAACTTGCCATTTGGTGACAATTCCTTTAAAATAATAGTAAATACAACAAGTTCAAAGGAGAATACCCCACCCGAACTGATACCCTTCTTTGATTATGTAAATAGCATGAAGGTACCAGAAAATGATGGATTCATCCAATCTCTTCATGCCCGGGTAAAGGAGTTTAACACGTCTGAATGGAGGCGGAGACTGATGACACTAGATGAACAGATGCGACTTGATCGTGAAAAAGCTTTTGATGAAGGTAAAATCCAGGAAAAGATAGAAACTGCTCGTCGAATGAAAGCGGAGGGAATCGAGACGGTCCTGATATGCAAAATCACAGGACTTTCCATTGAAGAAATCGACAATCTATAGCCAATTTTGTAAATGAAAAAAGCGTAAGACGGTTATTCTTATAACTGTCTTACGCTTTTTCTTTCCTTTATTCAGCCGCAGCCTTTCCGATGACTTTCGTTTCCAGGAACAGGCGTGCTGCCTCTCCGCTGGCTATATCGTAATAATCTTCAAATACTGCCACGTCTACTTTAATGTCACCTTTTGCACCCTGGTCCACCGCTCGCTGATATGCCCGCTCCGACGCAATCCGCTTTGCTTCTTCCAGTGCCTGGTCGTAATACTCAAAGGCGACGACTTCCTCGCCCCCCGTCACCATATAATTTCCAAAGCCGCCTTTATATGCACAGGGCTCAATTTTTACCACGTACTCAGATACAATGCTGCCTACCGCCGCACCGATGGCGTTAGCTACTTTTGCATATTCCGGTATATCAGCCTCCGTGCCAAGGAGGTGCGCCACATCGCGCAGGAAGATTCTCGTCGGCGCTCCGATACCCGTCAACCCCATCTTTGCGGCAAAGATTGGCTGCAAAAACTGAAATCCGTTCTCTGTCCTCTCAGAGTCAAAGATATACCCGGTCAGTTTCTCCATTGCCAAAGCATTATCAGCCGAAAGTTTCTCTCCTGTCTCGTACTGCATGAAGATTCTCACTAGGTTGTTATATAATCTGCTCTTTGCAAGATCATAGATTTTCCGGCAGATCTCCTCTATCGGCTTTCTGATCACGATATGCAGATAGTCGATCCCAAGCCGGGATGCTTCTACATTGTAATCAGTGTAATCGCCGTAAATATGCATCACGTCTGTGGGCGTGACACCGCAGCGAATGATGACGCCTTCGTCTTCCAGTCGCTTTGTCTTGAAAATGTAGGGACTGATACCTACGGCTTCTGCCGCCTCATCAAAGATCAGAGGGCCGTCAGCCAGTGACGCAATCAGCTTCTGTTCATTTGGCGTGAACTTTTCGATATTTTCCGGCTCATTGAGAAGCATAAAGAACTGATTGGCAGGATAGCTGTAGGCTGCATAAGTGGATACCAGATTTTGAAGCTTTGTTACCATGTCCGGGTACTTTGCCGCCGCCATACAGAGGGGAATCACCCTTCTCCTGTCCAGATAAATCTGATTATCCTCATACTCTACGGCGCTGTCGCCCCCTAGGGCGAAGGTGTCAATGGTCACACCTTTGACCATGGTCTGCCATTCACCGATGGAAATGCCTGAAGCGCTGGTCACTGGCGCTCCGTTTCTGACTAAGGCCACGTCGCTGGTGGTGCCTCCCATGTCCACAATCAGTGCGTCTTTCTGGCTGGAAAGCTCCATAGCGCCGATGATGCTGGCAGCAGGTCCACAGAGGAGAGTTTCTACTGGCCTGCTCATGGCGTACTCTCTGCTCATGATGCTGCCGTCACTCTTGACCACCAGAATCGGCAGTTCCAGGCCCAATTCCTCCAGGGAACGATCGATGGACGCAAAAAAGCCATTCATGACCGGAAGCAGCCTGGCGTTGAGCAAAGCCGTGGCCCCCCTCTTCTGCACGTTGATTTCCTGATAGAGGTCATATCCTCTGACACAGGGTACGCCCAGTTCCTCCTTGATGATCGCCTCTGCCTCCAGCTCAAATTTCCCGTCATTATATTTTGGATTCATCTGCACGACGGCCACGCTGTCAAACTCGCCAAAATCGGTTCTGACATCTGTGCGGAACTGCGCCCAATCAGGTTTCTTCTCCTCGTGTGCGTCCTGCCCGGCATCACCTGCAAGAAAATAAATTTCTGAAACAGGCGGCAGTCCGTAGGTTCCTTGCATTTTTTCGACAAAAGCCGGTTTCACACCGATAAATACCAGCTTTGCACGACCGCCTTTGCCCTCTACGCAGGCATTGGTCGCTAACGTCGTCGAGAGAGAAATGTGTTCTGCCTTCTTCAGCAGTTCCTGCTCCAGGGAGCGGAGCGCCTCCAAAATCCCGATTTTCAAATCCTTTTTCGTGGTCAGAGTCTTCCCGTAAGACAAGACCTGATGACTTGCTCCGTCGTAGATGACAGCGTCTGTACAGGTACCGCCCGTGTCAATACCGATTGCAATCATAATGTTCCTCCTTCGAATCAAAAAGCGTTCTAAAGAAAATTTCCTGAAGAACGCTTTACCTGTTACAATTATTTGTCGTATCTGCCGTAAGTATCGGCCTCTTCAACGATGAGTTTCGCCATGTCGAAATTCAATGCTGACGGATATTCACAGCCGGTAGCGAGGATGAATCCGCCGTCCTTTGCCAGTGTGTCCATCTGCGCTCTGCATTCTGCTCTGACCTCGTCCTCTGTGGCCGCGAGAAGCCAGCCTGGTTCGATCATGCCGATGAAAGTGGTCTGATCGCCGTATTTTTCCTTCATCTCCTCCATGGTCTTGCAGTCAGGTGGGAAATGCGCCAGTGAAAATGCATCTGGATGCATTCTCTCTATCTGCTGTTTCATATAGAGGCCTTCGCCGCAGTTATGTACCATGACCATGGCGCCGTGATCCCTCACCGTCTGTGCCAGCTCTTCCACCAGCGGGCCTTCCACCTTATCCCACATCTTCGGACTGAGGATCGTCTTTGAGGAGTACAGTGTATCGAACATGATAGCATGGCATCCAGCTTCGATCAAAGCAATGGCAAATTCCTTGAGGGTCTCTGTAATGTTGTGCAGAGCCTGATTCATCTTGTCCGGGCATTTGATCATATCGTAGAACATCTGCTCCTGGCCTCTCATCATGCTCAGGACGCCCAACGGTCCGAATACAAAACCGATAATCGGTTTTTCCTGCCCTCTCGCTTCATAAAGCTTCTTTGCCAGCTCGATATGCTCACTCATTCTCGGCGTTTCTCTTGGATTGATAATCTCTACCTTATCATAATCATCTTCACTCTTCAGCAATCTGTCATCCATATCAGGATGTGCGGCATTCTTAGGGCTGTAAACTACTTTCTGACCCCAGTCAGCTGCTTCTACAGAAAGGTCTATCAAAGTACAAATGGCGTCCACACCGATTTCGTCTGTGGCTCTGATGATGGATTCGGCACATTTATCTACGTCCTTTGACCATTCCTCGTAGTCGATGCCCAAGGTCTGCATGGACACGCTGTTAATTAACGGATATACTGGCACTCTGTCAGGTTCCTGATGGTTCAAGGCCATCATAACTCTCTCTATAGAATTCATAATTACCGCCAAAAACAGTTTTATTTGATAATTACAGTATATCCGCCATAATTAGAAAAGAATATGATATATTTCCTGAAAATTGTAAATATATTTGGACAATTTCTTCGATATTAGACTTAATCTAGTATTCCATCTCACCGAAAACTGTATTTTAGCAAAATTTTGGTTTTATTTTTGTATACTCCTAATTTTTTCCCTGATTTTCAGCATCTTCATATCTGTCTCTGCGATGGTATCCGCGCAATCCTTCAGCTCTGTCATAATCTCATCAGCATTATCGATATCCTGCTTGTATTTCATCTGATGTTCCAGGCTTGCCCAGAAATCCATAGCCACTGTGCGAATCTGCACCTCTACCCTCATCGGCCTCTTTTCGTTAGAAAAGAACACCGGTACTTCTACGATCATATGGTAGCTCCTGTAACCGTTGGGCTTCGGATTCTGAATGTAGTCTTTGACTCTGATCAATTTGATGTCATCCTGCTGCACCAGCATTCTCGCTACTTTATAAATGTCATCAACAAAAGAACAGATGACCCGGATGCCAGCCACATCGTTGAGGTTCTCCTGGATGGAATCTAAAGAAATGGCATCTCCCTGACGTTTCAGCTTTTCTAATATGCTGAACGGTTTCTTTCGTCTCGACGATACAGAAGAAATGGGACTCTGCTCCGAAAGCAGAGATAACTCGTCGTTGAGTATCTCCAGTTTTGTCCTCACTTCCCTGATGGCGGAATCATATCGCATCATCAGGACATCAAACTCCTCCAATATCTTTAACGTTTCTTGCGGATCATCAGGAAGCAGTTCCTGCATCAGCTCTTTTGTCTTTTCCTCATTCATTGCTCTCATTCCCAGTTATTCCTATTCTAAAATAAATTCAATGATCTTTGCTATAACTTCATCTCCGGTAGCATTTGGACCGCCATTATGTATTTCGTGGCAGTAACCCGGCCACTCGATGTAAGTAAATCCTTCTGTTTCTGACAAGCGTCCTGCGACAGCTCTGCTCCCCTCGATATCGCAGATTTTATCCATATCCCCATGCATCAGCAGAAACGGTTTTCCTGCAGCACCACGGTTGTCCTCGTTTTTTCCTGCAGCGATGGCATTGCCAAAATCATAACAGTCCACGGCACATCTGAGAGAAATTTTGTCGTGAACGAGAGGATCCTTGTTATACGGCCTTACATATTTCAGATTGCCCAAATCTTCTTCTGGAAAAGAGGAAGAGATCGTCATCTTTGGGACAACCTTTGATGCCGCTTTTACACAAGTATACAGCGGCTTTGGAATCTGCATCACCAGTTTGATCCAGGGTGCCGATACGATATATTTTTGCGGTACGTCGTTTTTCCTGCCTGCAGCCCGGTAATTCAGGCAGATGTTGCCGCCCATGCTGTGGCCATACAAAGTGACAGGACAGCCTGGATAAAGTTCCTGGGCATACTCGATCAGAGCGTCTACATCTGCCAGAACCTCTCTGCGCGGCGCTGTATCGCCCCGCACGCCGCTGGAAATTCCGTGGCCTCTCAGATCCATGGACATGACTGCAATTTTTTTCTCAGCAAGCTTTTCGGCCATCCGTTGGTATCTTCCGGCATGTTCACCAATTCCGTGAATCAGACACATCACATGAGACGCATGCTCACAAGGAAAATGGTAGCCTGTGACGGCGCGTCCTCTCTTTTCGAAAGCGAAATTATCATACATGATTTCAAGCTCCTTTACAAAAAAATACTAAAAACTTACAAAAAAAGTCCAAAAACGAACATCTGCGGCAATTTCCCTTGCATTCCCCATAGAACCGCGTTACAGTAACGATACAACCTGCAGCCGCGTGCTTTATAAGGAGGTTCCTGCGCAATGAAGAAAAATTGTTCACTTTGTGGAAACATCTATCACAACACCGTATTTAAAGGCGGTTATGTATGTGAGGACTGTATCAAGTTCATCAAACATATCCAAGACTAAATAAGCTGTCACTACAGATAATTTGCCGACACCTACTCATAGCATGTTTATAATTGTAGAATATCAAATCAAAAGCGCGCGGCTTACATGATCAGAGGCTGTATATCAGCCTCTTTTTCTTCTCTGACCGTTTTTTCTGGCCGCCTTCTCCCGGTTGATACGCTTCCTGGTCTTCGGTTTCATGATGGAATAGCCAAACTTTCCTAAAGGCTGCCTTTTGAGTCCAAAATATTCACCGTGGCTGTAACTGAGCATCCCTGCCTCGTCCAGGCATATGCGCCCTCTCTCGTCAAAGAGTCTTGCATCAGCGTGAACTTTTACAATCTCTGCGATGAACATATCGTGAGATGGATATTCTTTCACCTCTAGTACCTTGCACTCCAGATTGATCGGCGACTCACTGATCATCGGGCAGGATACGATCTCTGCTGTTTCGGGATGCAGTCCCGTCTCCCTGAATTTATCAATGTCACGCCCAGACTTTACGCCGCAGAAATCTGTCACTTTGGCCAGATCTTCTGTCGTCAGATTGATGACGAACTCACCGCTCTCACTGATGAGCTGATGAGAATGTCTGCTCTTTCTCACAGAAACATAAGTGATCGGCGGCTCAGAATTGATAATTCCTGTCCAGGCGATGGTAATGATGTTTTTTTCTTTGCCGCTGCCACAGGACACCATGACCGCAGGGAGCGGATTGAGCATGGTACCCGGTTTCATTGCTCTCTTCGTCATACGTTATTCCTTTCTCAGTTCCGTCAATATGGTTTCAAAATACGTCGGCAGAGGGCTGTCAAATTCCATGTAAGCACCTGTCCTTGGATGTATAAAGCCCAGTGTCTTGGCATGGAGCATCTGTCCTTCTACCGGAATCGTCTGTTTTTTTGGGCCATACAGCAAATCTCCGACGAGGGGATGCTTGATGTATGCCATGTGAACTCGAATTTGATGGGTTCGTCCCGTTTCTAATCGTGCTTCGATCAGCGTATATCTGCCAAATCGTTCCAGAACTTGATAGTGCGTGACTGCACGTTTAGAATTCACATCCGTAACAGCGCGTTTCAGCCTGTTTTTCGGATCCCTGCCCAAGGGTGCATTTACCGTACCCTCTTCTTCTTTAATATTGTGATAGACCAGAGCCTGGTACCGCCTGTTGATGGAATGCTCCGCCAACTGCCTTGAGAGGGATTCATGAGCTTTGTCATTTTTTGCAATCATCAGCAGTCCGCTGGTATCCTTGTCAATTCTGTGAACGATGCCGGGGCGGATGACACCGTTAATAGAAGACAAGCGATCTCCACAGTGAAACATGATTGCATTGACCAGCGTTCCCGTATAGTTTCCTACTGCCGGATGAACCACCATGCCGCGAGGTTTGTTGACCACCAATACATCCTCATCTTCGTATACGATGTCGATGGGAATGTTTTCTGCCTCGATCTTCAAATCTGTAGGCGCAGGGATAGTAATCTCGACCATGTCGCCGGCGGCCGCCTTGTATTTCTTGGAAGTGCAGGGCTTTCCATTGACCAGGATATTTCCCTTTTCAAAGAGTTTTTGAATAAAACTCCTGGAGGTATCCGGCAAAGACAAAGAGAGCACGAGATCAATTCTGGTGCCCTTCTGTTCTTCTTCTATATGAATTTGATATTTTTCTACTTTCTCACTCATGTTTCTTTAGCCTGTCACCTGCCAGAATATAAACGATAAACAGTGCACAGCCAAAAGTCACCGCGATGTCGGCAACATTAAACACTGGCGGAAAAATGCTGAAGTCGAACATATCGGTCACTTCGCCAAAAGCAATGCGGTCAATCAGGTTTCCGATTCCGCCGGAAATAATCAAGGTCCACGATCCATAGAGTGTCCAATGTTCCCCCCTATGGTGGTGGAGATACCACAGCGCTGCAATGATCCCTGCAATCGGAATGACGACCAGCAGAATTCTCTGCCCGCTCATCATGCTAAAAGCAGCGCCGCTGTTCCTGATGTAAGTCAGGCGGAAGAAATCCCCTATTATGCTGATAGAGTCCCCCACATACATTGTCATTCTGATGACTGCCTTGGAAATCTGATCTGCTGCGATGACCAGGACCGCAGTCAAATAATATTTCATATAATAAATCACGGGGCATCCAGTGCCCCGCCTCCTGTTATATAATTCTCGTCTTCGTCAGATCTTCTTTGACGATGGTCTTCTTCGGTTCCTGCGTTTTGCCGAAATCCTCCATCAACATCTCTTCAAAAGACTGTTCATCGATGACCATCGTCTCGCTCATAGATGACGGTATTCTGACCTCCGGCACTGGTGGAACGGGCTCCTTCATGACCGGAGCGGATTTCGGCGCCGCTTTCTTTACCGGCTCATCCATAGATGCAGGAAGAAAATCCCGCTCTAAATCCGCCAGCAGTTCCTCACTGGAACCATCAAGCTCATTGAGTTCATCTTCCAGCATTTGTTTGTATCTTCCCCGAAATCTGGTAATCTTGTCTTTCAGCTTCGCCCCTTCTTCTGTCAGCTTTGAAATGGATTCTTTAGCGTCTCTCTGCATGACGTCAGCATCCAGCTGTGCATTCTTGATGATAATCTCAGCGCGCTTCTCGGCGCTCTCAGAAATGTCCCTCATCAATTTCTTTGCAGACTCCAGAGTATTCAGAACAGAAGCCTCTGACTTCTTATACTGATTCAGATCACTTTCCAAACTTTCGACTTTCGCTTTTAAACGTTCATTCTCCGCGAGAAGTTTCTGCAGATCGAGGATGATCTCGTCTAAAAACTGATCTACTTCATCGGCATTATAGCCTCGCATTGCTTTGGCAAATTGTTTGTTTTCTATCTCAAGTGGCGTAATCATAGTGTATCCTTTCGTTTAAAACGCAAACATGATTATTATTCGGATTAAGATTCTTTCTACGATTTGTATAGCGATCATCGCCAGCATCGGTGAAAAGTCTACCATGCCGGTATTAAACCGGGACATCAGCCGGCGAAACGGCATTACAATCGGATCAGTGATTTTGACCAGAACCTGGTAAATCTTGCCCGCCGACGAATAAGGGTTATATGCGACGACAAAGCTGAGCACACACATAGCAACCAAAGCAAATGAAAGCAAGCTGGCAAACAAGCTGATCGCACGAACTAAAACGTATATCACCTGTCAATTACCTCCAAGGACTTTTTTCATCTGATGAGAAATCAAAAGAAGTTCTCTCATCCTGAGAAGTCGAGATACCTACATTCTCCGGTGCAAAGATGAAGATGTTGTTGGCTACCTTCTGCACATTCCCGTTAAGCGCATAAGTCGCTCCGCTCATAAAGTCGAAGATTTTTCTCGCAACTTCTGTTTCCAATTTCTCTAAATTGATTATAACCGGTCTTCTGCCTTTTAAACTGTCTACTAATTTCGGGCATTCTTCGAAAGCTTTCGGCTCGATTAGAACCAGCTTGAATGCGCTGGTATTCGTCACAGAAAAGCGCTTCTCTGAAGGCTTTGATGAACTGCTGCTCATCGGCATTTTCGCCTTCTTTTCGGTCGTCACCGTATCGCTGGCATAGGAGCGTCTCGGTTCTTTCGCTATCTTTTCCTTGGCAGCGTTGACCTCTTCTTCTGTGATCATTTCATCATCGTCAAGCTCTTCTATACCGATTACTTTCTTGATTGATTCTGCAAAACCCATAATTTTTTCCTCCCCTAGGTATTACTTTTCTTCTTTGCGGTAATCTCTATACCCGAAAATGGCTGTTCCGACTCTGATCAAATTGGAGCCTTCTTCTATGGCTGCCTCAAAGTCATTGGTCATCCCCATTGACAGATACTCAAAGTCTACCCTGTCGCTTTTCTCATTAACGTATTTGTCATATATTTTCTTAACTTCTGCAAAATATTCTCTCGCATCGTTTGGATCCTGCTCAAAAGGTGCAATGCACATCAGTCCTTTGATTCTGATATTCGGACACTGCTCTGCGATGTCGCTGATCAGCTGGTCCGTCTCTTCCGTAGTGATTCCAAATTTAGAATCTTCTTCCGCGGAGTTTACCTGAACCAGAATATCCATGATCAGGTCGTGCTGCTGCGCCCTCTTGTTGATTTCCTTTGCCAGATGGAGTGAATCAACAGAATGAATCATGCTCACTTTGTCGATGATATACTTGACCTTGTTCGTCTGTAAATGACCGATTAAATGCCATCTCACAGGCTTTACACGGTCATATTTATCCATGATTTCCTGGACTTTATTTTCTCCAATATCAGTGATGCCCGCGTCGATAGCCTCGTTCATCTCCTCTGGAGTATGAAGCTTCGTTACTGCCACCAAAAGCACATCGTCTCCAGTTCTGCCTGTTTTTTCGGCCGCGGCAGCTTTCAGTTCATTGATATACTCGATATTTGATTTAATTGACATTGTTACACCCGCTTTCTCAAATTATTTTGGATCCTTGAGAACCACATCATAGATCTCTATGGTATCATATGTCTTATCTTTTTTTGTATCGTGGAAAAAGGTATCCTTAACCAAAGACTTTTCGCCATCGCTGACAATCACTTGGATTGGTACGAAATTGTAGTCGTTGGTCTTATTCTTGACATAGACGCCCGGCATGCCTTTTTCCTCGGTTATGCTGCTGTTTTCGATAATCAAGCCTCTGCCACTGTCTGTGACAAGGGAAATATCGGCAACTCTCGTCTTGGCAAATTTCTCATAATAATAGTCCGTAACCAGAATGACTCTGCCTTTGCCATCCTGTTCGTCAGCCTTGTAAACTTTGGCTCTGACAAAATCGTCTTCGAATTCTACAGTCACTTCCTGCCCCACTGTATAGCGGTCCAGGTGCTTTTTATCAATAAAGCAGACGATATACCATTTGGTACGGTCCGCAATCTTAAATACTGGTTCTCCTTTGGCAACTGCATTCCTGGCAAGATTCACCACGTTATCCTGGCTCAATTTGCTATAATACTCATAGGTGCCCTTTTCCATGTTATCCGGCCTGATCTTTCCCTCATAGCCATCCGCATAATAGCTGACGACACCGCCTTCAGCTACGGAAAAATCACTGGTCGATATGGCGTCATTGCCTAATCTGGTCAGCATATCCGTATACTCGGCACCTACTTCGCTTTCTGAGTTTCCAGTCACTTCCATAACGGTTGTCCCAGATCGCACCAGCGTTCCGCCTTTGATATACCGGTTTTCCTTACCGCTCGCCGCTGAGACATAGACCTTTTCGTTTCTGACCAAAAAACCTTTGGTCTCGTCAGCTACTTTCAGTTCTCCGTATTCTACAGTATACGCGGACACTAGCGCTCCCGTCACTTTTGGAATTATATATATAATTATGTATAGCGCAATCAAGGCTATCACAAAGAATACTATCGGTTTTTTCTTAATTTTGCTCATAAAATTATTTTACATCATTTTAATACTTTTTCCAATACCTTATATTCATCTTTTGTCAATTCTTTACTGTTCTTCACAAAGTCTTCAAATAAGTCAGGTCGCAATTCTCTGGTCAGTCGCAATGACTGCTCGAATTTCCAGAGACGAATCAATTTATGATTACCACTGACCAAAACCTCCGGCACATCCATTCCCTCATAACTTCTCGGTTTTGTATATTGGGGATATTCCAAAAGGCCGGAATAGATGGATTCCTCCGTCGCCGAATCTTCGCTGGCGAGAACACCTGGAATCATGCGGGCTACGGAGTCAATCAATACCATGGCAGGCAGCTCGCCGCCAGTGAGAATATAGTCGCCGATTGACACCTCTTCCATATCAAAATAGTCCAGAACCCTCTGGTCCACACCTTCGTAATGGCCGCAGAGAATGGTCAGTTCCTCTTCTCCTGCCAGTTCCTCAATTTTTTCTTTGTCCAGAGTTTTCCCTCTGGGGGACATATAGAGAATCTTCTTCCCCTGCGCCTCGATGGAATGCAGTGCGCCAAAGATCGGATCCGCCATCATGACCATGCCGGGACCTCCCCCAAATGGATAGTCGTCGACTTTCTTATGTTTGTCGTTGCTGAAGTCTCTGATGTTGATAAATTGAAATTCAAGTATGCCTTTCTCGCAGGCTCTGCCCAGGATGCTGCCAGTTACCGCCGTGAACATCTCCGGGAAAAGAGTCAGTACGTTAATCTTCATCTTCAATCATTCCTTCTATCAGATGCACCTTCACGTATCCCTCTTCGATGCTCACCTCTTTTACGAACTCCGATACAACCGGAATCATGGCATCTTTGCCATTGGTTCGCTTTACTACGTAAATATCCTGGGATGACGGCTGCAAAACATCTTTGATGGTACCTATCGTTTCGCTGTTCTCTACATCTATAACGGATAAACCAATCAGATCTCTTATATAAAAGGTATCTTCCGGCAGTTCAAGAAGGTCATCCTCTGTGATAAAGATGTCCTTGTTCTTCATGGCCTCTGCCCCATTCCGGTCGTCAACGCCCGAAAGTTTCAAAATGACCATGTGCTGCTGATACCTGACTTTTTCAATTTCATATTCTTTGTCTTCAACAAAAATTTGTTTAAGTTCTTCGTATCTCTCTCTATAGCCAGAGTAATTGTAAACCTTTACCTCTCCTCGGAGTGCAACGGCGTTTACGATTCTCCCAATCTTAATTTTTTCCATTTTTCTCCTAATTACATTTGAGGCACATGAAAATACCTATCGTAAATCCATGTGCCCTTGCTCGTAATACTATTCGTCTTCAGAGACGATTTCTACTACTACTTTTTTGTTTTCTTTTGTTGCGGCTGCTTTGACAACAGTGCGGAGTGCTTTCGCAATTCTGCCCTGCTTGCCGATAACTTTTCCCATATCGTCAGCTGCAACTTTTAGCTGCAAAACGCTGCCATGTCTGTCATGCTCTTCTGTCACAACCACATGTTCCGGATGATCGACCAGTGATTTTGCAATTGATTCAACTAATTTAGTCACGTCGTCTCACCGCTTTCTTACTCAATGATGCCAGACTTCTTGAAAAGAGCTTTTACGGTTTCTGTCGGCTGTGCGCCGTTGTCTAACCATTTTTTGGCCTTTTCGTCGTCGATTTTGATTGCAGGCGGCTCTACCAGTGGATTGTAGTAACCGATCTCTTCGATGAACTTACCATCTCTAGGGGTACGAGAGTCAGCAACAACTACTCTATAGAAAGGCTTCTTGTGAGCACCCATTCTCTTTAATCTGATCTTAACCATTATATTGTTCCTCCTTTATCATTTTTCTTATCTTAAACTCAGTCATTTACTGAATTATCAGCTTAAAACAAACCTCTGAACATCTTGTTTCTCTTCATCGCCTTGGGATTAGAGAACTGTTTGACCATTTTCTTTGTCTCTTCATATCTCTTGATGAGATTGTTGATCTTGCTGACCGGCTGTCCGCAGCCCGCCGCAATTCTCTTTCGCCGGCTGGCGTTGAGCAGGTTCGGATCCTGCCGCTCTTCCCTGGTCATGGATTGGATGATGGCTTCCATCTGACGAAATTCTTTTTCACTTTCTTCAAGATCCACGCCCTTCATCTGTGCAGGACTCATGCCTGGCATCATCTCTAAGATTTTGCCGACGCCGCCCATGCTCTTGACCTGTCCCATCTGATCCAGGAAATCTTCCAGAGTGAACTGATTTTTTTTCAGTTTCTTTTCTAATTTCTCGGCCTTCTCCTGATCAAAAGAAGCTTCTGCTTTTTCTATGAGGGAAAGCATGTCTCCCATGCCCAGGATTCTGCTGGCCATCCGCTCCGGATGGAACGGTTCTAACGCATCGAACTTCTCGCCCATACCCAGGAATTTGATCGGCTTGCCAGTTACTTTCTTAGCGGAAAGAGCCGCGCCGCCTCTGGAGTCACCGTCCATCTTGGTCATGACGATGCCGTCAACGCCCAGTTTCTCATTGAAGCCCTTAGCCACGTTGACCGCGTCCTGACCAGTCAGGGCGTCAACCACCAACAGTATTTCATGGGGTTTTACGGTTCCTTTGATGTCTACAAGTTCGTCCATCAGGGCTTCATCTATCTGCAGTCGTCCGGCCGTATCGACGATGAGCACGTCAAAGCCTTTTTTCTCGGCTTCTCTCTTTGCTTCCAATGCGATCTTCGCCGGTTCCTTGCTGTCTCTTTTGGTAAATACAGGTGTATTGACTGACTTGCCGACAACTTCCAGCTGGTCGATGGCCGCCGGTCTGTAGATATCACAGGCGCAGAGCATCGGTTTTTTGCCGCTCTGCTTCAGATAATTGGCCAGCTTTCCGCAGGTTGTCGTCTTACCGGTTCCCTGCAGGCCTGCCATCATGATGGTAGTAAACCCTGACGGAGAATAGGTCAGCTTGCTATTGGTGCCGCCCATCAGATCGACAAGCTCCTGATTTACGATTTTGATGATCTGCTGTGCAGGCGTCAGGCTTTCCAAAACCTCTGAACCCAGACACTTCTCTTTGACGTCTGCGACAAATTCTTTTACGACTTTGAAGTTGACATCTGCCTCCAGGAGCGCCAGCTTGACTTCTCTCATGGCGTCGTTGATGTCTGCTTCTGTCAATACGCCTTTGCCCTTCAGCTTCTTAAATGCACTCTGCAATTTATCGGATAAATTTTCAAATGCCATGCTACAGCCTTTCCAGTCCGTCGATGACGGACTTAATCTCTTCTAATCCATTTACTAATTCTCGATTTTCTTTATATCTTTGGGACAGCTGCCAGATCATCGCATCAATCTTGGCGATCGCCTCGTTTGACTGCATCAGCTTGGATACCAGTCCCAGTTTCTCTTCGTATTCCTTGAGGGATTTCTCCGCGGACTTGAGGGAATCGTGAACTGCCGCCCTGGAAATGCCGAATTCTTCGGCAATCTCAGCCAGGGAAAGGTTCTCCTCGTGGTAAAGTTCCATTACTTCCTGTTTCCGCTTGGTGAGAAGCTGCCCGTAAAAATCATATAGCAGACTTGCTTCTGTAATACTATCCATCATCTGTTTCCTCTTCTGTTAAGCAAAATTCCTTAACACCATGATACTTTATCATATATTCCTCAGGCTGTCAAGGATTTTTGCTTTACATTTTTATTGCTTTTCTGCGCAAAACATTGTATAATGACTATGTTCGTCTATAAGACAGGAACAATACACAGGAGGCAATTTATGAGTTTATTACGAAAGTTTAAAATAATGCATATGCGTATCAACGGCTTCTACGGCGGTAAAGCCAGATGGTGGCTCAATGCAAAACAATATGATGAGAAATACAATCAGAACTATACCGACAGAGAAAAGAAATGGGCATACAAACACGGATTCCTGCCTTCCGTCGTTGAAAGATACTGCATCAACGACGATAACTGCAAGGATTTCATTTCATTGTACGACTATTGTCATATTTTCCCCGTCAACGATATCTTTAGAAAGTGGATCAACGACAGAGTGACCACGCGCGATGTACTCAAACCATTTGCAGAGTACCTTCCCAAGCAGTATTTTCAGCTTTACAAGCGCGACTCTGATGTACAGATCATTAAATTGCTGGATTGTCCTGACGAATATGAGGATACTTACGAAAGTATTCTGCAGTTGATTCAAGATAAGGGAAAATTATCCATTGCCAAGACTTTGGGCACTAATTTTATCACCCTCGCCTACGAGGACGGTCAGTACAGCATTGATGACGAGAACGTCACCGACGAAGAACTGATCAACAAGATTATCGATAGTCTGGGCATCCTGGTCATCATGGAGCACGTCGAGTGCGGCCAGGCCATCAAAGCGATTGAACCAGGCAACGCAAACTATCTCAAACTGATCGTATATAATAAGTATGGGGATAATCCAAAAGTCGGACAGGCTTATCTCAGCATCAACGCCTCTAAACAATACAACAATCACGAATTCTTCAATACCGAGGGCACTACGTCCATGGGCAACGAAGAAGATCTGGACTCAAAATCAGACGTGCAGGCAAAGGACACAGAGATTGATCAGGACGACGATACTATCGGCAGAAACTTCATGGAAAACGAAGTCGTCCTGCCTTTGCAGGGACAGCCGCAGAAGGTGACGCGAAGAGTCTTCATCCCAATTTCTCTGGAGGACGGTACCTTTGACGGCGGCAAGCAGTTACAGGGTAACACGATCACCGACTTGACCGTACACCCTGTCACCAATGCCCCCCTGAAAGGCCAGATCCATAACTGGAAAGAGATCTTAGATCTCGTTGAGAGAATTGGAAAGTTCATTCCGCAGATTGAATATATGGGTATCGATACGATTCTTACCGACGACGGAATCAAAATGATCGACTTCGCCGCACATCCAAGCTATCCACAGGCAGTGGGATTTAACGAGGAGATGACGGAATACCTCAAGCTGAAGGTGGATCTCAAGAAAAAAGAAGCAGCAAAATGGGAAAATAAGAAAAAAAACTTTAAGAAAAAATCAAATACCTTCATGTGGATTCGATTGACCAGATTCCTCTGCCCTCCGAAAATGCGCCCACTCATCTACAAATGGTGGCACATTACCATGCGTGACGATTTATTCTCCAAGAATGGCGTATCTCTCAAAGAAAAACGCTGGGCTTATAAACACGGCTTTCTGTCCTACCGCTTAGAGCAATATGGAATCACCGAGGACAACTATAAGGATTTTATTTCCGATTACGACTATCGTTATCTGCGCCATATCAATAACAAGTACAGAGTATGGCTGGAGGATAAGATCACCGTCAAATATATCTGCAGTGACTACAATCAGTTCTTCCCGCAGTACTATTATCACATTTCTGTCAGAAACGGCCAGAAGCGCATCATACCGCTGATGGACTGTCCGGAGGGCTTTGGAACAGATTTCGAAGACATATTCAGATTGGTTGAAAAGGTAGGCGTCTTAGCTTGTAAACCGCAGAGAGGTTCACAAGGCGAGGGTTTTTATAAGTTTTCTTATCACAACGGAAAATATTATTTAAATCACAAGGAAAGTTCAAAAGAAGAAGTGTACGAAATACTCAATAACGAAGAAAGCCAGTATTTGATTACAGAGTATATTCAGATGCACTCATCCCTCAAGAAGATTTATGACGGCGCTGTAAACACACTGAGAATCATCGTCTTCAAAAAAGACGGCAAGACACCTGTCATCGGCAACGCATACATGCGGTTCGGCTCTTCCAAGACGGGCGCTGTCGACAACATGGGTGCCGGCGGTATGTTCGTTCAGGTAGATATCGATACGGGAAGATTCCACAATGGCAAAATCATTACCGAAAATAACATCCTGCCATGTTCTCATCACCCTGATACAGGTGAACTGATCGAAGGAATCCTGCCAAATTGGGATATCGTAAAGCAAGGCGTCATCGATCTCAGTTATGCAATGCCTCAATTAGAATATCTGGGATTCGACGTGGCTATCTCACAAGACGGCATGAAACTGCCAGAAATCAACCGTGCGCCAGGTTACCCAAAGATCGAAAAATTTACACCACTGACGAACGATTATCTGCTGTATAAGTTAGAACAAAAGAGAAAAAAATACAACGTTACACACTATACAAAAAAATAGCTCTGTAATAAAGGCATTGAAATAGTCTGTTTAGGAAAACACTTCACCTGAAAATTCAGTGTGAGGTGTTTTTTATTCAAAATTTTTTCCTGTTGTAATTATTACGATTTTTGTTTAAAATAATAAATGAGTAAATATTTTTAGGAAAGGTAAGGAAATGAATTTAAAACGAAACAGAATATCATCTGCAGCAATCATATTGGTACTGACATTAATTATAACCTGCATCCCTTTTGATGCTGCCTTTGCTGCAATTAAAGAAGTTGATTCACCTGCAAGAACCAACACATTCAGTTCCAGTGATACTTCTACCAGTGAGTACTGTAGAGGGACCGTGGACGGCAGCAAGCTGCACATCCAACTGAGGACAGTGGTGCCTTCCGTCCAATTCCGAGTCGCGCTCTATGGGGTTAATCCAAAGACGGAAGTCGTCGATCTTGGCATTTACGTTACAGCACAATATATGGGAAGTTCCACTATGGGAAAATCCGTTTATGGGTTTGAATACACCATAGACTTTGCAAAAGACTTTACCGAAGCGCCGATTCCTGACGGAGAATATTTTTTATATATATCACAGCTGAAAAACAGTTCTGATACCTATGAGAAACTGCCAAGCATGGGCGCGCTATATAAAAATCTTCCAATCATCATAGAAGACGGCATGCCGTCTATTCCAAGATATGACGATATCATCAAAGAAAACGACTACGTGCAGAAAAACTGCGGCCTTGCCCCAAGTGAATATTTGGACAAGACCATGGAAGATGTCCGTTTTCTATTCGTCAATCCTAAGACGAATGTCAGAGAAGAGATGAATGATGAGAAGGTCAGCTATATGAAGCGATTATCCGACAGAGTCACTGCCGGCGCTTACAACGATTACGATAAGCTGCTCAAAATTTATGAGTACGCGGCTGGAAACTTTTATTATGACACTGTCGCATTTTCAACCCATTCCTATCAATATGCGAATCCTTACCAGAACATGTACAATTGCGAAAACAAAATCGCCAGTGACAACAGCGATAATCAGGGGCGCGTTGCAACCACTTGTCAAGGCTTTTCCGGAATCTATCTCGCCTTAGCGAGGGCCCAGGGCATCCCGACCCGATTAGTCTACGGTCATCGGGCTGCTTCTCCAACATATAATTGGAACACAGAGGGCGATCCGACGACGAGGGATCACTGGTGGGCGGAATCCTATGTCAACGGCAGATGGATTTTTGTCGATCCCACCACTGGCACCAACAACAGATGGAACCGCACGACGAATGCGTGGCAATATTATGGCGTGACCAATTACACCTATTTTGACCCTTCAAAAGAACAATTTGCGGTATCCCACATTTCCTTCGACGTCTATAGGAACAATTTTGTAGGTTATTTAGTATCCGACAGCAACGAAATCAGCAAACTGACTGCGTTCCTGGAGACGAGAGCGGATGGTGTTACCAACGGAAAACGTTTGAATAAAGATTACGTCAAATCCAATAAAAAAACCTGGGGTGACGGTATTATCAACAATTTCTACGGTGATGGAAAAGGAAGAATCGCCCGCATCAGATGGAACGGATTTGGTCTTTCTGGAGCCGCAGATTTTTCTGGGTTCAGCAAAATGAAATACCTTTATCTGAAGGATAATGATCTCACCTCTTTGAATCTGAAGAACAACACAGAAATGAGGAAAGTCGAGATTCAAAACAACCAGGTGACAACCATAGATCTGACAAATTGCAAGAAACTCACTTCTGTGCTGACCGAAGGGAACCAGCTGCAGGAAGTGAAAATCTATGCCAATAAACGCAATACGACAATTTCTTCTGGAGAAAACGGATATATTTATATCACTTATACGAAAGTGAACAAATATAAGCTGAGGACTTTCTTCAGACCGGATATCGGTTACACGGTCGGCGGGTTCTACAACGCAAAGGGTAAGAAATTGACGACTCTCAAATCCTACTCTATGAATCCTGTAACCAGCGCTTACAACGTGGTATTTGAACCAGATCCTGACAGCTTTAAGTACGAACTCCGTATGGGCAGTAACACCGATCCATATAGAGATTACAATCAGGCAGCACAAAAGAGACTTAGAGAACTGGGATACTATAACGGTACTGAGGATGGAATCTTTGACAGTGAAATGAAGGCTGCAGTAGAATTATTCCAAACAGAATATAATATCGAGCCGACAGGAATCATCGATGAGACGACCTGGTCCGTTCTATTCAACCCAGATCCGCAGCCTATTGTCGACGAAGATCCAATCCCTGAAGATCCAGTGGATACGGACGATGAAGGCAATGAGGATAAGGACATCACAGATCAGCCGACGAAAGATGCTGATGTAAAAACAAAAGAAGACACAGAGACTGACGAAAATGATGATACGAAGGACAAGACAGACACAGAAGAGTTAGTATAGCTGATAAAAAAAGGGGTTGTTGCACTAAGACCGAATAATCCATGGATCAGATCAAACGGCGCAAATGTCTATTTTAGATGCATTATGCGC
>URXI01000053.1 GCA_900551775.1 uncultured Eubacterium sp.
TCCACCAGCCCTTCCGCCAGTTTTTATGGTTCCATCGACCCCGCATCAAAATCAGGACCAGCTATATCAACAGGATAAACACCTAAGTTATCCTTTTATAGGTGAATTTCCCTCCTGGGTCTTTCTGATCCTTTGTATTCTCTGCATCTAAAATCAAACACCCTTTTTGACAGATAATATATATTTATATCCCTGTTCATTGATAAACGTCAGTCTGCCCGACTCGGCTTGCAGCTCTGCCTCATAGCTTTCATTAGAATCCTGATACCTTGCTGCTCCAGCTTCTTCAATTTCCAAAAAAACATCACCAAGGCCAAGGCTTACCTTTTCACCGTCCTGCCACAGTTCTGTCATTTCCCATTTGCCTGCAAATCTGTCGATGTCCGTTCCCTCGTAGTTGTTTGCCTTGTAGATAAAAATGGCTGCTAGTAATATTACGATGACTGTCACTATGCCGATTGTTTTTTCGATGTTCAATCATTGCGCTGCAAAGAAGCATGATTTCCCCCAAAAGGCAAAGAAAATACGTAACACTCTGTTTATCCATCTCATCTTATCGGGTAAACCTCATCCCGACTTTTCACGTCCTTCCTATAAAGTCAATATTAATTTTAAGTTTTTCTTTAAACAGTTACACCAAGGATATAATGAGTTTGACCATTACAAAAATGGTAAATGGTATTCCAATGAAAATAATAAAATAATCTGCGAACTTTTCATAATTATTATCCCACTTTCTCTTCTTATATCTGCCAAGCGCTGTAGAAATCCACATCACATTAGCAAATACGAAAATGATAATCGTCATTGTCAATGATTTCAATTTATGACCCCCTTCTTGCGGAACAACCCAATGCAATCAGCTGTCTTTGGGCATCAAAGCCTCCCTGTCATGCACAGGAGTTTGATGTAGCTTACAGCGATGTAAAGAATGCATAAATGGTAAAGATAAAAAAGGGTATCCCGATGAAAACACCCAGATAGTCAACAAATTTTTGTATGGAATTCTCCCAATCTTTTGCTCGGTACCCTTTGATTGTTGTGTATAGGAATGCAATTTGTGTTCCCATGCAGAATAGTAACGTGGTACTTATTTTACTCATGTATTTCGCTCCTAATTATTTTTTAGCGGTCTTGGAAACTTGATAAAGCCCTTAGTTCCGCCCTTTTTTATTATTTCTATCTTCTATGTCATCTCATGTTTTTTGCATACCATAACGAGGATTTCCATATCCAGTTCATGGATGTCAAACGACACGACAATGTCAGCAGTCTAGTTCCCTTGCCAAATACTGTTCCATTAATCCTAATATCGGTTTCTGTAACCTCTGTCTTAAATCAATAAATGATAATTACTCTACTTATGTACTCTACAGGGAATAGCACGCTATTTATCAAGCTGGCTTCTGGATAGTTTACTAGGGTTACAAACCCCGCACACCATGATATGAAATCGCGTTGTCCAGCAGCCATCTGCGAGAAGATAAACGTACCTGCAAACAACCTTGTTCCTCCTCGCCTATGGCTGCTACATTTATACCAAACCTAGTTGAGATATCTGCCTTTATCCCTGGTCAATTCTTTGCTTCTGTGACTACTCTTTTATACATTTCAACTTTATACTCGAATTTTTAAATTGTCTACCTTCAACCCATCTACCTCCTTGATGCTTATAATACGCCCATATTTCATATCCGACTGTAACCTTAGTATATCTATATCCTGCGTAACTTGCAATAGTAGCATACCCCGAGACCGCCCAAGAAGCAATATTTAGAATAGGAACGAATTTACTTCCTATTTTTGCAATGATAGCATTTTTAATTTTTGTTTTTGCTGCAGCGGTCAAAGCACTACACCCCGTTCCCGCTACGAAAGAATTTAATCCAATTACGTTATGATCCAACGTGCATGATTCAGTTGCATCCTCTATTTTGTGGTTAGTAGGTCTTGTTGATGTTGGGGCTGCTGTAATTGGAAATGCGGTGCCTTCGTTAAAATCAATCACCTGGATAAGTGTTGTACCTGAAATCTCATAATGTGTTTTTGCATTATTTCCATTGGCATCAGTCGCTTCTGCTGGATCAATAACAGCAACGATTTCATCATTACCATCAAGAATATAAATCCAACCTTGTTCAAGCGCTAAATCCTCTTTGTCTTTATCTGCCACCTTCTTTTGTTCATAGTAATAGTCTTCAGATTTCATCATCCTATATCCATTAGGCAAATCATACCTGAAAGAATATTGCTTTGGGGCAGAAGCATTTTTTATCTCAACAAGCGTTTTATTTCCAATAAGGGATACGCCGGCTTCCACCTTCTGTAGTGGCGAAACACTTATATCTACGTCAGTGTTTCTGTCTGGCAGAATGGAATTGCCCTCCATCATAGCTTCCTTGCCAACTTTAATTTCCTTTGGCTGTATCATAGTCAAATCTACAATAGCTGCCTTTGAAGCCCCCAAAATTCCACTTTTGACCACTTCCTCAATCAGTTCCGCACTCTTGTCTTCTTTGGCAGAAGGAACCACTCCGTCAGTTGCAAATGCGGCAGAAGCCGAAGTTAAAAATAAAGCAAAGCATAACATGCTGCATAACATTTTTTTCATATTCATCTTACCCTTTTATGATGCAGTTAAACGTATTGCATCATACTCCTTTCTTCATAATACTGTGAATTAACAAATTCTAGTAGTGCTAATGGATTTTTCCATCTTACTTTAAGTCAGTACCGTTTCCCCGTGGTGTTTTCCGTAATCGTTTCCACCACCTTTCCCGACTTATAACATTTCACAACAACGTGCAAGTAGTATGTGCCCCTGCTAGTCAGCTTGTAAGTGTCCTGCCAATTCACCTTTCCGTACATTGGTTTTACCTTTTGGCTAAAAGATTTCACCGTTGCTCCTGAATACTTCTTGATATATGCATTGACCTGCGCATATTCAAAACTTTTTCCAGCTTTGATAGGCATTGCCACAGTACATACTGCATTTCCCTTTGCGATTGACAGGCCTGCACTAAGTCCGCCGGCATAGGTGTATGGTGTTTCAGTGTCAATCTCTGGTCGTACACTCTCTACAGTATCTGCCCAAATCGGCATTGTTGAAAAGACCAGACATAAGACTACAGTGATAACGATCGTTGTTTTTCTCATATAAAAACCCCTTTCATATTTGTTTTTTCACTATATACAACAAATCAGAAAGGGGTTTTGTGACATCATTTTTAAATTTTTCTAAATTTTTTAAAATTAATCTGTTAACTTAACATTCTTCGCTACTTTGATTGCTTCTTTTTGGCTCAGTCCTGTGAACAAGTCCAAGGTATAATCCCCCACCTGCCAAATAATCGCGCTGTTCATCTCATCATAAAACAGCAGCGCCTGATAACTGTTGACCATGATTTCCTTTTGCTTAAAGGTATCGTTATCCACTGACATATTATAGTCTTCACTCCTGTTCACGGTAAAGTGGATATATTGTTCTTTATCATTCCCATAGACAGTCTTCCATCCAAAAACATCGGAACTGTGCTCTAATAGCTCATACCCCTCTGGCACGTATCCCAATTCGAACTCAGGGATTTTGTTCTCATCGTCCTCCCCGTCCAGGTAGGACAAATCCGTATGCCCCTCTTTCTCGTCCTGGAAGTAATTGAACATCTTTTCCTTTACTCCCTCGGAAGAAATGACCACAAGCCCCATAACCAGCACAAGTACGGCCACAAGGATCAATGCGCGCCGGAAAGTCCGTCTGGTCTTCACCTTCTTGCTTTCTGGTTCTGCAAAGAAAGGTGGATTTGGCTGGGTATCATCCTCTAAGGCATCAAAATATGCTTTTCGGCTCTTGTACAGTTCCTTTCCATATGCAGAAAGGATGTCTTCGGCCAGTTTATCGATGTCCTGATTCTTATCGATCATCTCGTTCCACCTCCTTATCAACTAATATTGCGCGCAGCTTGATGGTCGCCCGCTCCAGTCTCTTCCTGACAGCTGCTTCACTTTTGCCAACAGCCCGGGCAATTTCAGCATGGCTGTACCCGCAGCCGAATCGCAGGAGGATAATATCTTTGTCAATGTTGTTTAGTTGACCAATCAGTTCCTGCAACTCCGGACCAAACCCATATTCATCATGAAAAGAACCTGTATCAACCTGGTCCATCGTCAGTTCATTGATGGCAAAAGGGTCCTGCACATCCGCTTTCTTCTTTTGGTTATTCAGGTTTATCGCCGTATTCTTCACTGCCGCACAAAGGTAATTCCGGAATTCCCCTTTCTGCAGATCCAGCTTATCTGTATGCTTGTAGATAATTGCCCATAGAACTGTCTGAATTACATCCTCTACCTCATGTTCATCATACAAAATCTCATAGGCTAACTTTCGCATCAATTTACCATATTGAAACTCTATCTGCTCAATAATCGCATCTCTTACATCATCACTCATCAGATCCATACCTCAATTTTTATTACGATTAGTAATCCTATTATATCACGGATACAATTCAGTTGGAATCATAAAAATGAGGTACCAGTCCTTCTATATATAGAACAGTTCTGATACCTCATTTGTGACATAAAGTATAAATTATAACGTTTTTAAAAATAAATAAGCAGTCAGTATAATAAGCGGTATCCCCAAAAAAACAGAAAAGTAATAATAAAATTTGAAAAAGCCGCTGTTCCGATTGTTTCTTCGATATTCTATCATTGCGCTGCAGAAAAGCATGATTTCCCCTGCAAAACAAAGGAGATATGTAATACTCGTTTCACCTATTCTAACTTCTCCCCTGCAAATGCCCGCCCAAAATGCACTTATATTCAAGGACATCATAAATTTAACAATTACAAAAATAATAAATGGAATTCCAACAAAAATGATAAAGTAGTCCACGAATTTGTCCAAACCAGTTTCCCAATTTTTCTTCTTATATCTGCCAAGGGCTGAAGAAATCCACATCAAATCAGCGAGTACGCAGATGATAAGTGTGATTGTTGACGATTGCAATTTATAGCCCCCTTTCTGCGGAACATATCGATTCGATCAGCCCTCTTTAGCCATCAAAGCTTCCCCGCCATACATGGATTCTTTTAGGAATTCCTGTACTCACAAATAATGCTACGCTTATAGAAAAAGGGTTCTTACCCTTTTCTCCCATCCTTATAGGCTCTCAACTGGAAAGGGGTAATTGCCAAAAAAGCACCTAATGAAATGTAAATGCCAAGATCACTTTTATGAACAAAAATAAAGAATAGCAGAGTAACAGCGATTATTAAATTGACAATATACCAAAAAATCTTTTTCATTCTGAATTCCTCTCAACAAAAACCGTCAAAATCAGGACCGGCTGTATCAAAAGGATACACGCCTGTATAATACTTGCTTTCAAATAGGCCGTGCCCGCGCCGTCTTATTTGCATAAGTACCACGTCTTCCCTTCATCTTTCCAGTCACGCACATCGCTAAGACAAGAATAAAAATTATTACGCCTGTTGTTTTTCTTTTTTATCCGTCATATCATACTGCTTCTAAGCCAAACTCCGGTCTAGCTAAGGAAAGACAAACCCCTGCATAGCCCGCGTCAAATCTAATTCCTTTCCTCTCCAATTCGCAGTGTATTTTTCATCATAGTGAATCCACAGAATTTTGTTGAAAGAATACTCAAAAGTGCCGATCACTTTGCCGTCCTCATAAGCGCGCAGCTTGTTTCCCTCTTTTTCTGCCCTGAATATCTTGTTTTCATCAAAGCTGTAAACCCAACATCCCTTTGAAATATCAACATCGCTTTCCTTTGCGCATTTCACCAGTGACTCATGCGTGGAATCAACATCAATAGAGAGCAAAAAATCCGTTGGATAAATCGGATCCGATGGCTGCTTATTTTCTATCGTGAAAGATCCATATAGCGGATCATCTGACAAATACGTTTCTTTTTGAGATACATGATAAATAATCAATAGTACAGCGATTACCATTATCATTACCGAAAGCATAATCAATATTTTTTTGTATTTTTGACTCATCGCAGTTACCTCCTCGATGTCCCGACTTGGCTGGCATGTCTCTCACTATATACAACAAACCTAAAAAGTGTTTTGTGACATCCTTTTAAAATTTCCCGGATTTTTCGCCGTTCTCTGTCCATCGTTTTAATCCGCATCAAAGCCAGCGAGTAACAATATAGCCATTATATCAGTTTTCTATATTTTCAGTATACTTTTACCACAGTCCCTCGTCAACAAATACCCTGAAATTTAAGAATTTTTAAGAATTGATGCAAGCAAAAAGTGCCCGCCAGCAAACGTCCTACGTTCAACGTTCTGCTGACTGGCACTTCGTATTCTCTTATAATTCGTTTCTGATTTTTCTCAGCTGTCTGGACAGCTTATTGATGTTGTTGATTCTCCTTACCACAGTATAGGCGTTTTCCTCCCGATAGAGCAAAATTCGATTCAGCGTATCGGTAAGATCCTGGCAAAGCAGTTCCACTTGTCTCATGAATTCTTCTTTGTCCATGGAAATCAAACCTGCTGGAAGCTGAGTAATCTCATAATGGTATTCCATACCGAAAAGTTCCAGGACTTTCTCTGACAACTGCAGCTTCATCTCGTTGAGGTGGATCTCAAACCCGACCTCGCAGCCGGCGGCCTTTGTTTTGATGTCCTCTATGGTCTTTGCTATAGCATCAAAGCGCTCGTCAAGTTCTTTGTATTCCATGTTCATCGCTTTCCAGTAGAAGTCCAGCTGCGTCAAAGCGCTGGTGATGGCATCTTTCAATTTCTTTTCTGTAGACTCCTCCAAAATCTCTCTGGCAGATTTCTTGCAGTCGTGGAGGATGACCTTTTTCAATTCCTCTACGCCGCGGCCGGTTTTGGCGCTGACAGGAAACATTGCTACCTCTTTCACATCCATCATCTGGCACAGCAGCTTTTCGCAATAGTCCATGTAAGCAGCCAAATCCCCGTCATCCACGATATCGGTCTTGTTGACGGCAAAATAGAACTTTCCGGCAAACTCCCTGGTATTATGTAAAAAGTCGATCTCGATCTGGTTGATTGGGCTGTCCACCGACAATAAGAAAATCACCGCATCGCTTTCCTTCATGTAGTGATATGCCGTTTCTGTATTATTTTTATGAAAGGAACCGACTCCCGGGGTATCGACAAAGGTCAGCCCGTTCTTCAGAAATTTTGACGGCGTGTGGAGGATGACGGATTCCACACCCAGCTTATTTCCTGCATTCTCCTGCTCACTGATGAATTCTGACAGGCGCGCAAATTCAACTGGTTCCACTACGCCATTTTGATAGTGGACCTCAGCTGCCTTCTTACCATAAACCACCTTCGTCACGGCTGATGTAATCGGCACAATGCCCACGGGCAAAACTTGATCTTCCAAAATCGCATTGGCCAAGGTACTTTTACCCCGCTTAAACTGCCCGATAATGGATACGGTCATATCTCTGTTTTCCAATTTATCAATCAGCATCTTTACATGGTCAGCCTGCCCGCTGCAGGCTTCATCCCCCGCAAGAAGCTGATATGTTTTCTTTGCTTGCTCTAAAACACTGTTGTTCATTAATTTCTCTCCTGCTTTGGATTTATATTGCAGATTATAACACAATCTATATCTTGGGGCAAATCGTTCTTGTTATGAACATCCTTTCAATCGTCATGAGGTTTTGCTGCCCCTTCAGTCCGCAATTGTCCCGCACCAAATAAATGTACTGTACTTTTTTAAACAGCACTGCCATCTGCGGACTGCATCATCTGTTTTCAACGACTAAACAGTCCGCAATTTAACTTGTCAGAAAAAATGTTCGCATCATTTTCTACAAAGATTCTGATTGCGGACTGTTGCAAACACATCATCCGACCTCAACAACTTGTATAGCAGAAATTATACCCATTGTTTCCCTACTAAACTAGTAGTATAATGGTTCTACTATCTAACGACGTTGTCGTAAGGTAAGAACCATTGAATCATGTGCCTCAACTGTATTTTCAAAGGAATGCACATGGTATAATGGTTCTACCATCTAACGACGTTGTCGCAAGGTAAGAACCATTGAATCATGACGTTCGGTTCTATTTTTAGCGGTATCGTCATGGTATAATGGTTCTACTATCTAACAGCGTTGCTGCAAGGCAGCGTTCGTTGGTCATGGATTTCGGTTCTACTCCCAGGAGAATCCACATACCAAAATAGCCAGATGAGGTGAACAATATGATGAAAATATCAACAAAAGGTCGTTATGCCATTCGAGTCATGATCGACCTTGCAGAGAATAATACAGGGAAATACATTCCCCTGAAAGATATCGCCGCCAGGCAGGATATCTCAGAAAAGTATTTGGAGAACATCATCTCCGCATTGACAAAAGCTCATTTTTTAGAAGGGCTTCGGGGCAAAGGGGGCGGTTATAAGCTGACACGGGAGCCCCACCAATATACTATCGGCAGCATCCTCCGTCTGACCGAAGGCAGCCTAGCACCGGTCGCCTGCCTGGACGACCAACCCAACAAATGCCCCCGCGTGGCCAACTGCAAGACCTTGTCCATGTGGGAAAATTTTTACAAGATGATAGAGGATTATTTTGATGGCATCACCCTGGAGGATCTGCTGCAGTCAGAAACACCTGGCAATGACTATGTGATATAACCAGCAAAATAAAACCTTCAGCCAAATGCCCTCGCCAGACCAGCCCTACAAAAATATACGAGATTTTCATTTTCCTATTGACACGATGGGTTTTTAGAAGTATAATTCCTATTATTATAGTAGGAATATAGGAATACCACAAAATAGAAAGGAACACAGAGTGATGACAAACAACACTTATCAATTTGAAACACTACAGCTTCACGCAGGCCAGGAAAATCCTGACCCGGCAACCGACGCAAGAGCAGTACCAATCTACGCCACCACGTCATATGTTTTCAAGGACTCCGCCCAGGCAGCAGGCAGATTCGGCCTGACAGAGGGAGGCAACATTTACTCCAGACTGATGAATCCAACATCAGATGTATTGGAGCAAAGAATTGCTGCCCTTGAGGGCGGCGCAGCGGCTTTAGCCGTCAGCTCCGGTTCGGCAGCCATCACCTATGCCGTCCAGAACATTGCAAAGGCAGGCGACCACATCGTATCTTCCGGCAGCCTGTACGGCGGCACTTACAATCTCTTTGCCAATACCCTTTCCGACTACGGCATCACCACCACCTTTGTAGACGGCAGCGACCCGGAAAACTTTGCCCGCGCCATCAAGGAAAACACCAAAGTCATTTACCTGGAATCCCTGGGTAATCCCAATTCCGATATTATCGACCTGGAGGCAGTGTCAGCCATCGCCCACAAAAACGGCATTCCCGTCATCGTGGACAACACCTTTGCCACGCCATACCTGTTCCGGCCTTTAGAACATGGCGCTGACATCGTCGTCCACTCCGCGACAAAGTTCATCGGCGGCCACGGAACCGTGTTGGGCGGTCTCATCATTGACGGCGGTGCCTTTGACTGGACAGCCACAGACAAATTTCCAGGTCTTTCCCAACCGAATCCGTCCTACCACGGCGTCAGATTCACAGAAGCCTGCGGAAATCTGGCATACATTATGAAAATCCGCACCACTCTGCTCCGAGACACAGGTGCCTGCCTGTCGCCGTTCAATTCATTTCTGCTGCTGCAGGGACTGGAAACTTTATCCCTCCGCGTTGAACGCCACGTCAGCAACGCTCTGCAGGTGGTGGATTTTCTGACAAAACACCCCCTGGTGGAAAAGATCCATCACCCTTCTCTGGCAACGGGAAGGGAAAAAGAGCTGTACGAGGCGTTTTATCCAAAGGGCGGCGGTTCTATTTTTACCTTTGAAATCAAAGGCAGCGAGGAAAATGCGAAGAGGTTCACAGAATCTCTGAAGCTATTCTCTCTGCTCGCCAATGTAGCCGACATGAAGTCCCTGGTGATTCATCCTGCTTCTACCACCCACTCCCAGCTTTCCAGTGAGGAACTGCTGGCAGCAGGCATCAAGCCGCAGACCGTCCGGCTTTCCGTGGGCACAGAACACATCGAGGACATCATCGCTGACCTGGCACAGGCCTTTGATGCTGTCAAATCATAAAGGAGATGATACAAAATGAAAAGAATTTATCAATCAACAGATCAGCTGGCAGGCGGCACACCGCTGCTGAGACTGGCTAATATAGAAAAAAACTATGACCTCAAGGCTTCCATCATCGCGAAACTGGAGATGTTCAATCCTGCCGGTTCCGTCAAAGACAGGATTGCCAAAGCCATGATCGAAGATGCGGAAAAGCGGGGCCTTCTCTCGCCAGGCGATGCCATCATCGAACCGACCAGCGGCAATACGGGCATCGGCCTCGCCGCCATTGCTGCAGCAAAGGGGTATAAGGCTGTTTTCGTGCTGCCCGACACCATGAGCGTGGAGCGGAGAAAGCTGCTGGCCGCTTATGGGGCAGAGCTGGTGCTCACAGAGGGCGCAAAAGGCATGCAGGGCTCCGTGGACAAAGCGGAGGCGCTTCACAAAGAAATCCCAGGAAGCATCATCGCCGGACAGTTTGTAAACTTTGCCAATGCCCAGTCTCATATCGATACCACCGGACCGGAGATTTGGGAAGACCTTGACGGCAAAGTAGATATCCTGGTTGTCGGCGTAGGCACCGGCGGAACCATCACGGGCGCAGGCCGGTTTCTCAAAGAGCAGAATCCGCAGGTGCGGGTCGTCGCAGTAGAGCCGAAAAACTCTCCGTTATTATCGGAGGGAAAGACGGGACCCCACAATCTGCAGGGCATCGGCGCTAACTTTGTTCCGGAAGTGCTGGATATGGACGTGATCGACGAGTTCGTGAGGGTGACTGAGGAGGATGCCTATGATTTGGCAAGAAAATTAGCAAGGGAAGAAGGCTATCTGGCAGGTATCACATCTGGCGCGGCTCTTTGGGCTGCCGTGCTGTTATCAAAGCTGCCAGAAAATAAGGGTAAAAATATTGTCGCAGTATTACCTGATTCAGGAGAGCGGTATTTATCCACAGTCCTCTTTGACGAATAGAAGGAGAAATTATGGCAGTTACGGTAAAAGACTTGTTAAGTCTTCCGATCATGAAAAATTTCAAGGTAATTGCAGGCGGCAAAGGATTGAAGAAGACCATTACCACCACGGAGATTTTGGATTTTGAGTTTATCCGAGAGGGTTACAGAGAGAGAATTTTTGAAGGAAATAGTCTGGTTCTGTCCAGTCTGTTGTTTGCCAAGGATAAGCCGGAATTGATTCTTGAAGCAATCAAAAAATTAGTTTATCTCAACGTCCACGCCTTTGCGTATAAGCCGGTCTTTTTCAAAGCGCTGCCACAAGAGGCTCTGGATTATGCAGAAAAGATGAGCTTTCCTATATTAGAATTTGGTGATGATGAATTCTTTGAGGAAATCATCTTCAGCATTCGCGGACTGGTGGAGAAAGACAGTGCCTTGGGATTTATCGAACCGCTGCTAAAGGAGATGGTGGACAGGGACTTCACAGAAGAAGAGGCGGAGGCGGCAAGGGATCAGATCAACCCTCTGCTGCGCCCAGTCGTCGTGGCGCTGTGTGTCAAAGTAAAAGGGATGGATGAATCGCAGGTCATGCATGTGATTCGGCGCAGCAGACCAGATGAGAGGCTTACAAGTAAAACTTTTGTCGGTAAGCTAAAGGACCAGTTCATCATTCTGCTTTCCAGTGACGAGCTGAATACTGCCAGATATCAAGCCGTTTTTCAAGATGTGATGATAGCCTATGGCTTAGCCGGAAAGGCGTTTACTATTGGAATCAGTCAACCGCGGAAGATAGAAGATCGGTTTGAACTGAATATTCGTGAGGCGTACTGGGCGGAAAAAGTGGCAGAAATTGAAAATGAAAATGTTAAATATTATAAAGATTTGGGTATATACAAGCTAATCGTGACCCATATTAATTCTAAGAGAACAGAGGAATACATGCGGGACTATCTGGCGCCAATCTTTGAGGATGATGATAAAGACGCGGAATTGTTGCAGACTGCCATTGAATATGTTCTCGCGAAGGGCGACATGATAAAAGCTGCAGAACGGCTTTATTGCCACAAAAATACGATCAGGTATCGGATTGGCAAGCTGCAAGAGAAGTTGGATCCCAACACTAACGAGAAGGAATTCTATCAAAATCTTGCTGCAGCAATCAAAATATATTTATTATTGAATATGATTAGACAACAGGAGGAAGAGAAATGAAAGTATATGTATGTGGAGCGTGTGGTTATGAGTATGATCCAAAAGTCGGTGATCCAGACAACGGAATTGAACCGGGAACAGCCTTTGAGGATCTTCCTGAGGATTGGGTATGCCCGCTTTGTTCCCTCGGAAAAGATGTATTTGAAGAAAAGGCAGAGTAATGAGGTGTATCTATGAATGCAATGCATAAATTCAGCTACGGACTCTTTGTGCTCACGGCAAAAGAGGGAGAAAAGGACAATGGCTGTATTATCAATACGGCGATTCAGGCTGCTGACAAGCCCAAACAGGTATCTGTCTGTGTGAATAAAGCAAACTATACCTGCGAAATGATAGAGGAGACAGGAGCTTTCACGCTGTCCTTCTTAACCCAGGAGGCCGATTTTGACTTGTTTAAACATTTTGGCTTCCAGTGCGGCAGGGACGTAGATAAGTTCCAAGATTTTAAAGACGTCAAGCGAGGCGAAAACGGCATTTTGTATCTGACAAAGGCGGTCAATGCCATGGTTTCCGTCAGAGTGGAACAGACAGTAGATCTGGGATCCCACCTGATGTTTGTGGGCGAAGTTACGGAGGAGCAGGTTCTTTCTGATGTGCCATCGGTAACATACCAATACTATTTTGACCATATCAAACCGAAACCGGAAGCAAATCCGAAAGCGAAGGGCTGGGTCTGCAAGATTTGCGGATATGTGTACGAAGGTGAGGAACTGCCGCCAGACTTTATTTGCCCGCTGTGCAAGCACGGTGCAGAAGATTTTGAACCCATCGGCTGAGAACAGAGACAGACCTTTTACGCGAACCTGGTAAATACTGAAGGTTCGCGTTTTTTGTGTCTTTTCTGTAGCTCGCAACACATAGAACCGGCTTGAGCTGATAAAACGCGGTTTAAGAAATCATATTGTATTTGAAAAAAAATATTGCTATACTGAAGAAAAGACTTTATAGCATCAGTATGAATTCTAGCAGGAGTGTGACGTCAGATGAACGAAGATATCATAAAACTAAAACAAGAAAATGAACGGTTAAGCCGTATGGCGGAAATGGACTGGCTGACCGGACTGTATAATCGGGGTACGAGTGAGGAGAAAATCAATCAGCTTTTAGAGAAGACGAGTATGGGGATTCTGTTTGTCATCGATGTCAATCATTTTAAACAGGTCAATGACCGATACGGGCATATTGCGGGTGATCATCTGTTGCAAGAAATTGCTCGCATCTTGGGTTTTATGGTTTTGCGCAAGGACTTATTGGGACGGATCGGCGGTGATGAGTTTGTTATCTATATGCCCATAGAACGAGATAAGCACTTTGCGGAAGACAGATGCCGCCAGATTAAGGAACGGCTGTCTGATATCCCCCTGGCGGACGCAAAGACAAAGCTGTCTGTGTCAGTAGGATGGTCTGTTTTTCAAGAAGGTGACGACTATCAGAGTCTTTTTGACCGGGCAGATCAGAGGCTGCTAAAAGAAAAACGCGGGCGGGACAGAAAGCGAAGCGGAGGGTTTTCGGCTGTAAGCAATGGGATTGACATGGATATCAAGCGTATACGAGCGGAGCTCTCTGAACACGATCTGATTCAGGGGGCTTACTGCCAGGATTACGATACCTTTAAAAGCATCTACCGCTTTGTAGAACGCCGGATGCAGAGGGTGCAGAGCAGTGCATATATCATTCTTTTCACATTGACTGACGACGAAGGTGACTTTCCATCTCTGCGTGAGCGTGAGCGCCAGATGATGATTTTAAGTGAAAAAATCCAGGACAGCCTTCGTGCTACGGATGTTTATACACAGTACACCAGCGGACAGTTTCTTGTCATGGTTTCCGATGTAACGGCGGAGTTGGCAGAAATGATCGCCGAGAGAATCCAGGAAGCTTTCTATAAAGATTTTGATGAAAAGAAGGAGCATATTTTGCTGCATCACTGTTATCCTCTTACTCCGGTAGAACCGATTGTAAAAATCAGAAATGTTGAAATTTAATAAAATAGATGGATATGTATTCGTGAATGCTTTAGGAGCATGATAGAATTTATCTGTGCATTTGATTTAAATTCTTAATCGGCTTTTCTTTTTTGAGAATTTTGATAAAAAAATAACAGTTATTATGGAAAAAACAGGCCTTATTGAACAGATAATGCCTGTTTTTGTATAAAAAACAAAGAATTTTCCCAAAATTTATAAAATAATACAAAGACATAATTATTCGTTTTTGCTAAAATATAGTCATTATAGAGAAATAAGAAACGTTTGGGAAATTATTTCTACCCATAATAAAGTCCAAAAATAAAATAAAATCCTATACTTAATTAATCCATTAAAAAATCCAAAACACACACATACACACAGAAAAATTTCCCAAACGTCGCTTATTCTTTATTTTTTTGTAATTATCGTAAGACAGCGCCAGGACTTCTGTCGAAATAGATGCTCTTGGCACCTGTATATAGAGGAATTCCGTAGCAGACTCTGACATCCTCTGGGAAGCATCCCATTCTGACAGCGCCTCTTCCGGCAGAGTACATGACTCTGTTGTCAATTCTGTGGTCTGCGGCGACAGAAACGGCGGAGCCAATAGCGATTCCCAGATCGGTGATATTAAATGCACAGTTTGCACCCGCTTTTTTCATCTCGCTGCAGTTTTTAAAACCGCACATGCTGCAGTTATCCAGGCCGAAAGGCACAGATGTGACCCCGATCAAGACGATGCAGTGGCTGTTTTCTACATTGACTGCGTCTCTCTCAATAAACTCTTCTTTGTATTCTTCAGCTGCTTCGTGCATCTTCTGAACCAGCAGATCCTTGTCTTCCCCCGTCAGAATGACAGTGACAACTTTATCTTTACCGCTGCCCTTGGGTGCAGTTCTCGCTGCCGCGGCCATCAGATCTGCAACGTATAATGCTGCATCTCTCTCCGCGGCTTCCATCGGTTTTACCATGATCAAAATCCTCCTTATTATGTGTATAAAAATATTGTACCATATTGCTGGGGGCTGTGAAAGATGAAAGCGACTGTTTCCCTATTGAAAAACAGCCTTTTTCGTCACTTGCGTTCAGATACTAAAAGTTAAATCTGATTATACTTCTTCTTTTGCCCATTTTGCAATGCGGTCGAACTTGAGAACCAACTTGCCGTCATAGATGCTGACGGGAATATCCGCATCAATAGGGTAGATGGTAGGACCGATCTCGCTGTCAAAGACGTAGACGAGGATTCTCTCCTGGTAAGGATCTACGATCCAGTATTCCTTTACCTCCGCGGCGGCATATTTGGAAAGCTTGGTGATGTGGTCTCTCCGCCTCGTTCCCGGAGAAACGACCTCCAGCACGAAATCCGGCGCTCCCACGATATTGCGCCTGATGATCTGATCCCGATTGCAGACGATCACAACATCGGGTTGAATCATGGTCTTCTCGTCGTTATCCAGTTGCACATCCACGGGAGAGATAAACGGTGTACACTTGCCGCCCTGATCGAGGATGAAATTGGCAATCTGACGGTATAGTTCGCCTGCCATCAGTTGATGAAATGTGGTGGGCGCTGCCATATCGTAAAAATACCCGTCAATCAATTCTACCCGCTGGTCATCGGGCAGGGCACGGTAGTCGTCAATGGTATACTCTCCTGGTTTTTTACATACCTGATATTCGGCAGTGGATTCCATGACTACCATCTTTTCTTTGAAAATCCGTTCTAAAGCGATAATCGTGTCGTACCGTGGACTTTTGGTCTCGCCGTTGAAGATCTTCTGTACCGTGCCGAGAGGCACACCAGAGAGATCGGCTATCTGCGCATAGGAATATCCGAATTCTTTTTTCTTCTCTTTCATTTCTTCAATTTTCATAACAGAACCTCCTAACCTTTCTTTTATGAGACCATCATACCATATTATAACCGAATAGTCAACCGATAAGTGATATAAAACGGTTAAAATACGGTTATATAACAACTAAATAAGAAAAAGGAATTAATTTTACATTTTTTAAATCCTTTTACTATGCTAAACTGGTTTACTATATAGAACGTTCGATTTTAAAAGGAAGGAGCTCCTCGGTGAAAGATGCAGAACTGATTACAAGAATTAAACAGGGAGAAAGAGATCTGCTCGGAATCCTCATAGAACGGTATTACGACCAGATTTTCAAATTCTGCTATTACAAGACAGGAGATGAAACGCTGGCCTGTGATTGTGCGCAGGATACGTTTCTAAGGATGATTCGCTACATGGATACCTATATCGAGAAAGACCGGTTTAAGCCATATCTCTTTCAAATTGCCAGCAATGCCTGCAATGACAGTCTGCGCAAAAGGGGTGATTGTTTCATTGAAGACCAGGCAGAAGCAAAGGAGCGGCTGACCGCCGTGTCTGATCGGGGGGATTTGGGCGAGCAAGTTGTCATGGCAGACGCAGTGAAGGCTGCCCTTGCGTCTTTGCCGCAGATGCAGAGGGATGTGATCATACTGCGTTTTTACAGTGATCTGAAGATCAGCGAGATTGCGAAAGTCACGGGAGTCAGCATCCCGACGGTAAAATCCCGGCTCAGGCAGGGAAAAAACAAATTAAAGACGATATTAGAAAGGGAGGGATTGTTTTGAAAAGCCATTTGGAAGAACAGCGGCTGCGTAAAGCACTGCACCAATATGAAGCGCCTGCGCCGGGTCGGGGCCAGAAAGAATTGACAAAGCTGCTAGCCGCAAAGGCATTGGCGAAGAAGCCGCTGACACTAGGTAAACCACTTTCACAGAGAGTGAGGGAGCAGGCTGCTTACATTTCTCCTGTCACCTGGATCCTTCAGGCAGCAGTTCTGCTTTTCACTTTGAGCAGATTGGCGGCTCCCTATGAATCACAGCTTTTTACGACGCTTTCGATCATGGTGCCTTTGTTGGGCATTATCGGCGGCTGCGAGCTGATCAGAAGCTATGGCCACAATATGTGGGAGCTGGAGATGTCGTGCAGACAGAATCTCAGGAGCATTTTCGCTGTGAAAATGCTGATTCTGGGTCTGGCGGATTTTCTCGTTCTGGCTGCCGTCATCTGCGGAATGGGACTTAGCGGCACAAAATTCGCCTTGACGGCAGTCATGGTTCTGGTGCCGTTCAATCTGTCCAACAGTTTATATCTGTGGCTGATCGTGAAGCTGCGCCACAGATGTACGAACTATGTGTTAGCAGGAGCAGGCATCTTCTTATCTTTGATGATGCTGTGGATCAATGGAATGCTGGATCAGACTTTGCTGACAAGAGTATTTTCACAGTATCTGGTGACGATGCCGATATTGGCTGCAAGCCTGGCACTGGTCATCGCTGCCGCGGCTATCTTATTGCGAAACAGCGGAAAGGGGTACAACAAATGGAATTATATTTAAACCATGTATCAAAAGTATATGATACAAAGACGGCTGTAGATGACGTGACGCTCAAGCTGGAGCCGGGAATCTACGGACTGCTTGGTGCCAACGGCGCCGGAAAGACGACTTTGATGCGGATCATCTGCGATATTCAGCAGGCAACGGGGGGACGAGTAGAATACGACCATGAGGATATTGCAGGTCTGGGAGAGGAATACAGGAACGTTCTCGGCTATCTGCCACAGCACTTCGGCTATTATCCCGACTTCACTGCCTACAAATTTATGCTGTATCTCGCTTCGCTGAAAGGGCTCTCCAAAGGTTACGCAAAGGAACGATCTCTGCAGCTGCTGGAGGAGGTAGGTCTTCTGGAGGTGCGAAATAAGAAAATCAAAACTTTCTCGGGCGGCATGCGTCAGCGCCTCGGTATTGCGCAAGCCCTCCTCAATGATCCGAAAGTCGTGGTTTTGGACGAACCCACTGTCGGACTGGATCCGAAAGAACGGGTAAAATTCAGAAATATGATCAGTTCTCTGTCCTCTGACAAGATTGTGATCTTTTCTACCCACATCGTTTCGGACGTGGAATACATCGCTGATCAGATTCTTGTCATGAAGGACGGGAGAATCATGCATCAAGGCAGGCCTGAAGAGATCACCAGAGAGGTTGACGGCAAAGTCTGGGAGTGCCGGGTGGAAGCCAGGGACGTGGATCGCTATGTGGCGAAATACAACGTAGGAAATTTGAAACACGAGGGGAGTGATACGGTACTTCGCATCGTAGCAGAAGAGAAACCGATGGAAAACGCCAGGCTGGTTCCCCCAACCCTGGAGGATTTGTATCTCTATTATTTTGAAGAGGCAGGTGAGGATCATGAGTAGATTGATTGGTTTTGAACTAGAAAAGATCTGCAGACGCAAAATCGTCTGGGCGGGGCTGGCAGCTTTGATCGGATTGAATCTCGTATTCTATATCTTTACGGCTATGCCGTCCATGAACGTGATGAACGATCAGGGTGGATACAACAAAGGTTCTGAAGCCATTGCCGTGGACAGGGAGCTGACGAAACCCTATGAAGGCGTCCTTACTGACGATACCGTAAAGCGGATTTTGCTGGATCATCAGGAAAAAATAGAAAAAACGGATATTTATGCACGGATGGATTATGCCTATGACGGTGTAGGCAAGATGTTTCTCGATGAAGCGGGGAATTACAGCGGATTGTCCGTCAAAGAACTTTACGGCGCAGACCCAGCTCACAGGGAGTTTCACTATGCCCGTGGAGAACAGCAGTTTTTGGGATATATGCCCATGCTGCTCCTGGTCATGGGGTACTTTCTCATCGTAGCCCTCTCTCCCGTCTTCTCGGATGAATACATGCGCGGCACAGATGCGCTGATTCTGACGTCAAAGATGGGAAAGAAGCAGTGCGCCATATCAAAGGTGACGGCGTCTCTGATTTTCACCGCAGTCGTTGCCGGGGTTGTCATTTTGGTCAACTGGCTGCTGATGGTGCTGTTTTTCGGCACAGAAGGGTGGAATATGAGCATTCAGCTTGAGATGACTGCGGGCGACTATTCCAGCGTGCCTTATGTGATGACCATGGGGCAGACCATTGCTCGCGCGGTGCTGCTCTGGATGACGGCGATGTGTGGACTTACCGGGATTGTGGTAATCTGTTCTTCTTTCGCAAAGTCGTCCTTTATGGCGCTGATTGCCGCGCTGCTGATTTATACCATTCCGCTTACGCTTTCCTCCTTGAGCTTTGAGTGGCTGCAGCGGATTCTGTCCTTTATGCCGGTGATCATGTCTACCGTGGGCAGCGCACTGCAGTTTCCGCTGGTGGATTTGGGCGGCTTTACTTTCAACTTCAGTTGGCTTCCGATGCTGACCATGGTCGTCGTCTGTATCCTGTCCTTTGCGGTGACGAAGAAAGCTTTTCAGAGGAAGATGGTTTGATTGTGGGAGAATGAATTGACAGCTTACCTGTAAGAAAGTAGAATAAGTTAAACACTGATTACAAAATGATCTTGTCAAAGACGCAGAGAAAATGGGTATATGAAGTAGGACGAACCGCAGAAAATAAATCCAAAATAACCAAGAGCCTTTCCAACCAATAGCAAATTAGCTGTTCCGTCGCAGGGACAGCACGGCAAACGCATGAAAAACAGATTGTAAACAGAGTTGGTTCAGCTACAGCAGCAATTTTACTATAGAGGACCGTTTT
>URXI01000054.1 GCA_900551775.1 uncultured Eubacterium sp.
ATGATTTAGAATATGACCCCGCCTGCTCCGCCTAACAGCTTCGCGAAGTAACCAGCGAAGATGACGGATGTAATTGTTACAGTAACGAATCCGCCCACTACCATAGATGGGAACATTTTGCTCATCAGGTACCCGCGCTCGTCAGCATCGGTTGTGAGGGAATTGCAGGTACTTTCGGTGATAATGGCGTCACAAGGGAAGCCGTACAGTGCGGTAAGTCCATTGGCAAAGGCCAATTGGAAATCCATATGGAATATCTTTGCGATGACAAAAGCTGCCAAGCCCATACCGGCAACGCCAATGACGATCATAATCAGCATTGGGACGATCAAAGTTTTCAGCATAGCTGGCGTGCAATCTGCAAGGCCTGAGAATACGCTTAACATTGCGGCAAACATGAAAACTGTATAGGTGTTTGCTCTGGAAAGGGAGCTTGTATCGAGAATGCCAATCCGTGTCAGTATTACGGAAACGATCAGGCACCAAACGATGGTCGGGATTTGGGGGATCAGCTGCCCCAGTATGGAGGAAATCCAGACGCTGCCAGCAACTTTCACGATGATGAAGACAGGAGTATTGAACTGCTCTGGGACTGGAGGAATCAATTTCTTCAATCCGCTGTCATCTGCAATTGTCGAGAGACCGATGGTCTTCATTTCATCAATTTCAGACTGGGTGAGGTTCAGCGTACCAGAACGCCATTCCTTTAAAAGCTTTTTGCCTTCAGAATGCAGACATAGGGCGGTGATAGGATACCCGGCAAGCCCCTGCACGCTGTACATTGCAATGGCAAACACGGCAGCTTCCTTTAATCCAGCCGCTTCGGCAGCGCCTTGCATGGTAAGTGCTGCGACAATACCACCTGTGAGCGGCGGCAGTCCAGAGATTACCAAGGCTTTGTCCATAATGATCGGGCAGATGAACCAGCATAAGGCGACCATGCCGACCAGGCCGACAAGACAGACAACGACGGTTTTCCATTGTTCGATCAACTGTTTGAGGCTGATTACGGTTCCAATATGTGTGATGAACATCAAAACGCCAATGGTACTGGCGAAAGGAGCGAGTCCTGAGTCGGCGGCGACTGTCTTTGGTATCACTGTCCAGAAACCGATGAGGAAGATAATTGCTGTCACTAATACAGAAGGCACCCATGCATGGGTCAGGGTTGATACCCATTCACCGATTACATAGGCGATACCGACGATGATTACAGCTAAAAATGCGTTATAAAGTATCATAATAATTCCTTTCTTCTATCTTTCAATATATACATAGCAATAACGAATTACATCATTTTTTCAGAAGCGTAAGAACGCTGTGGGTCATTGCAGCCATGCCGTTTTTCATTGCAGTTTCATCAAAGGTGCAGTCGGGGCTGTGCAAAGTAGAGACCTTCATTCCTGAGGCATGACCTGCATTGAGGAACATCAGCACAGATGGCTTTCCTGTTATCGTTCCAAAAAAGCTATAGTCTTCACTGAATCCCAGAGGTTCTTTCATGAAATAATAGCTTTCCGGACCGAGAGTGTTTTCAAAAGCAGCTGCCAGTGCATCAACGATTTTGTCGTCGTTGATGCAGGCATCATAGCCTTTTACTACATTTGCATCAATCGTACATCCGGACACCTTTTCCACACCGGCACAGATGTCATAGATCTTTTCTGTAGCGATTGCACGAGTTTCCTCCGTATAGGCGCGCATGGCACCTGCCATTTTACATTCTCCGGCAATGATATTTGTCGCTACGCCGCCATGAAAAGAGTTGATGGAAAAAATGCAGGTATCCAGCGGATTGATATTTCTCGCCTGAATCTGCTGTAAAAGAATATTGATCTGTGATGCGGCGAGTATGGCATCCTTCGCTTCTTGAGGCTGTGAACCGTGGCCGCTTTTGCCATAGACGGTAATGTACACCTCATCTGCCGAAGTCGTTACGGAGCCTTTTTTCAAACTGATCCTGCCCAGTTCACCTTCGGTTGGGATAACGTGCATTGCCAGGAACACATCGACCTCATCTACTGTTCCAGAGTCGATGATCACCCGCGCACCACCAGGCTGTTTTTCTTCACTTGCTTCGAAAATCAACTTAACCGTGCCAGCAAACTCCTCGCTCATGTCGCTGAGAATTTTTGCGTTACCAAGCATCATCGCAGTGTGCAGATCATGGCCGCATGCGTGCATGACTCCGCTATTTTTACTGGAAAATGGAAGGCCGGTTGCTTCCAGAACGGGAAGTGCATCCATATCGCATCTGATGCCGATACATCTTCCCGTACCTTTTTTCCCTCTCACTACGCCGATTACAGAGGTACCGCTTGGAGTAAGTATTTCGTCAACGCCACATTTTGCTAGTTCTTCTTTGATTAGAGAAGATGTTTTGGTCTCTTCTTGCCCCAGTTCTGGATGGCGATGGATTTCGCGCCTGATATCGACGATGTCCTCAAAGACAGATTCAGCCTTTGCTAAAATGGTATCCAATATTTCTCTACCTCCTTTTTAAAATTTACAGATAAGTTTGAGTTGTCACTTTTTTAATAGTTGGATTATAGCATTCCAGTTGATAAAATGGAAATTAAAGGTTATAATTGTGAGAATTAGTGAAAGTAATCATGAGTGCTTAAGCAAGCATTTTGAACGGGAAAGGAAAAATCATGGAGATAAGACAAATCTATTATGTGCTTGAAGTAGCAAAGTGTAAAAATTTCACGAAGGCGGCACAGTCCTTATACATCACGCAGTCCAATATATCTCAGCAGATCAGTTCTCTGGAGGCAGAACTGAAAACCACTCTTTTTGTCAGAACGCACCACAACGTCACCTTAACGAAAGACGGCGAACGGTTTTGTAAATATGCAAAAGGAGTTGTGGAGGCGATCGATATTCTCATGAAAGAATTTAACGAGAGTACGGAAGCAGAAAAGGCAATTATAAACGTAGGAGCCTTTCCCTTTTCGTGGACAGTAGGAGTTTCATCGATTCTTAAAAATTTCTACAAGACAAATACCAATGTCTTAGGATCCATTAGAATAACCGATAATTATGCTGCTTATGAGGGATTAAAAAGCGGAGACTTGGATTTTGCTCTTGTAAAGCTGAGACCGGAAGACCGATTAAAGCAACTGGAGTACATCCCGCTGATCGAAGAAGAACTGCTGGTGATTATCAATCGGAATAACCCTATCGCCTCCCACAAGGCGATTACGGCAGAAGACTTAACCGCTTTGCCTGTACTGGTAGGAGAAAGGACTACAAATTTATGGACTGACTTTCAAAAGATATATAAGGACAGAAATGCTGACTTTCATGTCGTGCTGGAAAACTCATTTGACAGAGACCTGATTGTTGAAATGATCTCAAATGACGATGGTATCACCTTTGCAACAGAATCTACAGCTGCAGGGATAATAAGCAATGAAATCACAGCGCTTCCATTGGAGAAACCCGTTGCATATCATACTTACCTGGCATATCCACGGACAAAGGAACCGGAGGGGATCTATAAAGCATTCGTTGAATATGTAATAAGCGGAATCCAGGATTTGAAGGAGACAAGGAATTTGAAAATTGAAAATAATAAAATTCTATATTAGATGAGTCTGCACGGGCATATTCTGATAAGAGACAAGTAGGGCAGAGGGACGTGTTTATCAGAAGGGACAAAGACAAATGAAGGCTATCTACAGACGGCATAAAATACATAGGAGGAGAAGACCGCCTTGTAAACGACAGAAAAGGAAAATGATGTTGTCTATCCTATTTGCCTGCAGTGTAGCAGTCTTCAGCCTGCTGTTTCTGCTGCTCATCCTGTATTGCGATGGCGAGGCAGACATCCCGGAAAACGGCACGATCGTTGAAGTCGCCGAGTCTCAGATCGGAAACGACGGAGACACTTACTGGAACTGGTACGGCTTTGATCAGCATGTGGACTGGTGCGCCTGCTTTGTCAGCTGGTGTGCGGAACGGTGCGGATACATCAAAGGCGGCAAAGCGCCTAAATTCGCCGACTGCAGAGAAGGTGTTGAATGGTTTATTGCAAATAAGCAATGGAAGGGCGAACGTGTGATGCCCAAGGCAGGCATGATCGTCTTCTTTGACTGGGACGCTAGCGGCGACGCCGACCATGCAGGCATCGTCAAAGCGTGCAAAGACGGCGTGATTTACACCATCGAAGGAAACAGCGGGGGAAGGTGCCGCGAGAGGAAGTATCCAGTCGGAAGTGACGAGATTTATGGGTATGGGGTAATTGGTTAAAAGGGAGGTAAAACGGACTTGGAGTTAGGTTTTAGCGATGGGAATTATGTATTGTTATTTTATCTGCTTTAACATATAATAGGGATAAGAATGGGGTACGTGGACGAATCAATCGTTATAGTCATTGATTGTGAAGGGGCAAGGTGTATGTATGGAGAAAAGGATAAAGGAGATCGCCTCTATCTTTGCAGAAGAAGCAAAACAAATTTATGGGGAAAAGCTCAGTGAAGTGATTCTCTATGGCTCTTGTGCAAGAGGGGATAATGCTTCCGACAGCGATATAGATATTTTACTGTTGCTTGCTGTTGACCCTCAAGAGATAGGCGCAGAAAGAAATAAAATTTTCGATGTTTCGAATAGGCTGGATTTGGAGTACGATGTAGTTCTTGCGCCTGTGTTGCAAAGCACTGAGGTATACGAGAAATATCTTTCTGTGTCAGCATTCTATCAAAATGTACTGAGAGAAGGTGTGAAAATTGCGTGAAGACACCTTAACCCGACCAATATAATATCATTAAGACTACCGTTAGAACAGGGAATTCCTAGTTTTAACGGTTTTTTATTGCCATTTTTCTTTTCTCTTTTTTACCGCTTCATGTCATTAACATTTTAATGACAGCGGAAAACGTTTTATTAACGAGGCCAAAGACTGCAGTAAGATAAAATAAGTAAAACGAATGAGTTAGTGAAATGGATGATGATGTTCAAATGAAAGGAGAATTCAAATGAAATACGATTTTGAGACGATGTTTAAGAAAATCACTCCGCCTTTATACGATCTTGAAAGCATGTTCTGGATTGTTGTCGCCAAAGACCTCGTTGAAAAGTATGGCGTGCAAGGTGAAAAAGCTTCCAGGGCATGGATTCGGCGGCATGCTAACTGGAGAGGCATGCAGATTAGAAAGGGAAACCAGGCGCTGGGCGTGCCGATTAATGTGGAGAATTTGTTCGCATACACTGACAATCCTGTAAACAATGCGTTTATTCATCTATGGAAAAAAGACTTTAACTGGACACCTTGGAATTTAAAGTTGAAGGTATCACCTGGTGAATGTGTCATGTGCGATAGGATGAAACAGCACGACATCGGATTTTTGGGAGATGTTTTCTGCGATGAACTCCATCAAAGTTTCACGACAACCTATCATCCAGATGCAGTCGTATCCGTAAATCGCACCATGACAAAGAACGATGATTACTGTTTCTTTCAGTGGGTGTTGCCGGGAGATGCAGAGGAACCAGAGCCATTTGAACTGTATCCGGGAGAAGACCCTCTGGCTGATTGGAAATACGACACGGAAGAGGATATCGTCAAGCTGGGAATCAAAAGGATGATGCGCTGGTACGGTGCGCAAATCTATTATTTGGGAGAAGTGCTGAGAGAGTATTTTCCAGAGAAGGCAGAGGAAGAGTTTGAACGGCTTCTGGGATTGTGGGAAATTGCGAGAGCCGACTGTATCAAAGAACGGAAAGGCGATCTCGTAATAGACGCTGATCCAAAAACAATTTTTGAAAATCTGGATATGCCGTATCATACCAGTTGGGAGACCGAAATTCGAGACATTGAAGGGGGAATTGAAGTAGACGTAGCGTATTGTCCGTTGCAGGAGACTTGGAACTGGATTGGTGAGCAGACTTCAAGCGCCGTTTATTGTGAACATTGCTATACGAACATGTTCAAATCGCTAAATCCAAAATGTAACTGTGAGGTAGCAGCATGCAGGGCGAAAGGTGCAGATTGTTGTAAGATTAAAATCACAGTATAGCGAAAGGCAGGTACAAAATGAAATCTTCAAGAATTAATATTCCGTTGACTGTCATCAGCACTTGTGTTGTTGCAGTCATTGCAATCCTGGTAGTGATTAACCCTGTCGGATCAACAAATGTGGCAAATACGCTGTTCGACTGGATTATGACCAATCTTGGCGCAATTATTCTGACAGGGACATTCGTTGCCGTGGTATTCGTAGTATATTTGATGGTATCGAAATACGGCAGGCTGAATCTTGGAAAGGAACGCCCATCCTTTTCCAAATTCAAAATCTTCAACATGATCTTCTGCTCCTCGTTCGGTGCGTCCGCTTTGTATTGGTGTTTTACGGAAGTCATGTTCTACTATAACTCGTCTATGCTGGGTCACGAAGCGCAAAGTGACATGGCAGGGGAATATGCGATGGCATACAACCTATTTCATTGGGGTGTTCCGGCCTGGACACTGTACGCGATCTGCGCACTGCCTTTCATTTACTCCTTTTACATAAAAGGGCATAGAGACTTTTCGTTAAGCGCTGCATGCAATACGATATACCATGGAAAGATCGGCAAAGGAGGCAGGACCATTGTCGATGTCATCTTCATCTTTGCCTGCATCGGTTTATCCAGCATCAGCCTGGGGCTGGCAGTCCCGCTGATATCGGAGTGCCTGTCGGCTTTAACTGGATGGCAGCCGGGAATCACCATGAGTATCGGTATCTTAGTTGTAATCACGGTCATCTTTACCGCTTCTGCGGCTTTGGGACTTGAAAAAGGAATTTCACGTTTGAGCGACTTTAATGTATACATTTTCATCGGACTTCTGATATATATTTTCTTTGTAGGAAACCCTATATTCACTTTGGACTATATCACAGACGGCATGGGGCTGATGGTTACTGAGTTTGTCAGAATGTCCTTCTCGACAGATCCGATCGCACATGGGGGCTTCCCACAGATATGGACCGTCTTCTACTGGGCATACTGGCTGTTGTTCGGACCAGGTATGGGTGTATTCATCGCAAGAGTTTGCAAAGGACAAACCCTACGAGATACCTTGATTATCACGCTGGTGGCAGGCCCCGCTGGCTGCTGGCTGATGCATGGCATTACACAGTCCTATGTCATGAACGCACAATTGAAGGGGACGATCAACGCAGCAGAGATGATAGCCAATGGGCAGGACAACCAGCTCATCATTGAAGTGTTCAAGTCCACTCCGCTTCCGATGATCGCAATTGCGGCATTTACCAATGTTGCGATTACCTTTATGGCGACAACGATGGACAGCAATGCATTTACCCTTGCGTCGGTATCTTCTAAGATTGACAAAGCGGATAATCCTCCGCAGACGTTCAGAATCTTCTGGTGTGTTATTTCCGCAGCCCTGCCAATTGCGTTGATCAGTATTAATGCGGAATTGAACACAATCAAGACGATTGCACTGATCCTATGCGTGCCGCTTGGAATCCTATTTGCGGTGATCAATGTAAAAATGTTTAAAAACATGAGAAAAGAGTTTGGAGGTATGACAAAAGAAGAGCTGTCAGCTTACTATCCTCCAGATGAAGAATGATTAAAAAGTAGCAAAAAGGGAAGCCTAATGCATTGTGGCAGGCTTCCCTGTATTGAATTATAGAAGTAATGGAGTATCCTATGACGAATGCAATGACGGACAATTCTCCAGAATACATTTTGTATAATGGAAATTTTATCACAATGGATGACGAACAGGAAACATGTAATGCCGTCGCCATAAAAGAAGGAAAGATTATTACCACCTATCATGACGATGAAAGTGAAATAAAGAGAGGATTCCAGACGAAATTAATCGATTTAGACAGGAAGACTGTGCTGCCTGGTCTGATTGATTGTAATGTACACCTCATTCAGGGCGGACTGCAGAAATATTGTATCGAAGTTTATGCTGATACGAAAAAGGAATTTCTCGAAAAATTGAGCGATGAGATTACGTGTTTTGAGAATGACGAATGGGTATGGTGTGTCGGCTATAATGACACACTGGAAGAGCTGACACGTTGGGATTTGGACAAAGTATCTGTCACACATCCGATCGTTATCAGTAAGACGGAGTTTCATATTACTATTGTAAACACCCTGGCTTACAGGCTGCTGCAGATTCCGATCAGTGTGACGGGAACAAAACGTGATGATGACGGCGTGCCGACTGGAGCGCTAGGCGGCGAGGCCAGCGGGTTTGCAAGAAGAAAGTTGTTTGTAAACTTGGTCAGTGACAGGCTTCGGAACCGAATTCTGGAGGAGATGGATCACGAACTCATTGCCAACGGGATTACGACGGTGAATGCCATGGAGGGCGGTCCCTTTTTCGCGGACAACGATATCTATGCTGCGAACAAATATACAGCGGAAGGCATTGCGGATATCCTGTTATTTCCGCAGACAATGGACGTTAATGTGGCGATAGATCACCAACTGCCTCGTATCGGTGGCAATATTTACCTCGATGGTTCTATCCGATCAAAGACGGCAGCGATTCTCACGAATTATCAAAATGAAAGCCACAATGGAATCCTCTACTATTCCCAAGAGGATGTGGATACCTTTATCCTATCTGCGCACAGACGTGGACTGCAGATTGCGATTTCCTGTATTGGAACAAGGGCGATAGAACAGGCGCTTAATTCTTTTGAGAAAGCTTTTCGCATTGCAGGAAAGAATCATCACAGACACCGTTTGGAACTTTTTGTGCTGCCAACTGAAGAACAAATTAAGAGAGCGATAGATTTAAATTTGATTTTTTCCATGCGCCCTAATTATGATAAGCTATATGCGCAAAAAGGAGGAGCGTATGAGCAAACCATAGGGGAACGCAGAAAGCAATGCAATCCTTTGGCCAGCATCATCAAAGCCGGCGGGATCATTTGCTGCGGATCAGAACATAGTGTGACGCCGCTGAATCCTTTTATGTCAATCGAAGCATGTGTTTTGCATAACCAGAAAAAAGAACGGCTTTCTATTTATGAAGCGTTGAAAAGTTATACTGTGAATGCAGCTTATGCAAATTTTGCTGAAGATAGAATCGGAAAAATAAAGGCAGGATATGATGCGGATTTAATCGTAATCAGTGAAGATCTCTTTCGCGTGCGGAAAGAGGATATCGGGAAAATAAAGACATTGATGACGATGAAAAGGGGAAAAATTGTTTATTACGAAAGAGGCGGATTATGAGAATGGAAATCCAATTAATAGGTAATCCAAAGATCAAAGTCAACGGCGTCGAGTCTTTTACCAGAATGAGCAAAAGACTCTTAGGACTAATTTTTTTCCTTGCCGCAAATAAGGAGAAATCTGTTTCAAAGAGCAGGTTATGCGAACTCTTTTGGTATGATATGGACGACGAAAGTGCGCGGGCAAATTTGCGGCAGGCTCTTTTTTTGATCAAGAAACATATCAATGAAGAGGAAGCCTGTGATGGTGAGGAGCTCTCGCTGATCATCTCTGAGGTCAATGCCTGTAAGATAAACAGCGAGATTGATGTATGGGTTGATATGGCGGAGTTCAGAAAAGCGATGGAAAATGCAGGTACGGCAGACAGCCTGGAGAAAAAGATAAACTACTATGACAAGGCGTTAACCTTGTGCACGGGAATCTTCCTCGATGATTTTTATATCAAAGGAAATTCAGCCTTTGAGGAGTGGATTATTTTAGAAAGAGAGAACCAGAACCGATTACTTGAACAGGCATGCAGAAGTCTGGCTGCGGCGTATCAAGAGAGCGGAGATTTTGATCATGCGATATTCTACCTGAAGAAATTGCTGGATATTGACCCGCTGCTTGAAGATGTCCATTTACAGCTGATGAAAGCGTACTGTAAAAACAAAGAAAGAGGGAAAGCCATAAGTCAGTTTCAACAATGTGTGAAGATCCTGTCCAAGGAGCTGAATATCGGTCCAATGCAGGAGCTGAGGAATTTCTATGATTCAATTATAGATGATGGCAACGCGCATGGCCAGAAAAATCTCGAACCGTCGCTCCATGAAGGAAAGACAATTCGAATTAGTATAAAGCATGGGAATTTTGATATCGAATATGGGGACATCTATGAAGCACTGCGTTTTTTAGTGGAGGAAGATGAGTTGATACCATCGTATTTGAAACTGGGGCTTTCAAAGATTTACCCGGAATATTCTCCCTATTCTATCAGACAAATTGAAGACGAATATTTTGCATTTACTGTCAGGAAACTACTGGAAGAATTGTCAAACGAATATGAGGTTCTATTTGAAGTCAGCGATAGAGACAAGCTGGACGAAAAATCGAAGATGGTAACCGATTATCTACAGGGCTGCTACGGAAAGCAAGACAACAGGAAAAACTTTAAACTGATCTTTCATACAAATTACCAGCACGGAGGCAAAAATGAATGTTAGAAAAACTGCGGTAATATTTGCAATTCTGGCGGGGGTTTTATGGGGAACGACAGGTGTTTTTGTAAGGCTGTTAAGTGAAACGGGGATGAACGAATTTACCGTTCTAGGGACAAGAGTGACGATTTCTGCATTGGTTCTTCTCGCACATATAGCTCTGAATCGTAAAGTAAAACTACAGCTACAAAAAAGGGACGTGGGTCTGTACTTAGGTGGTGCAATCATAGGAAACTTTGGCCTTTGTATTTTTTCCATCATCGCCGTAAAACATTTGAGCCTGTCCTTTGCGGCGGTACTGAGAGATATGTATCCCTTTATCGTCATGTGTATAGCTGCCGTTTTATTTAAAGAAAAAAATACCAGGAAGAAAATGATATGCATGTTGTTTGCATTTTTTGGCTGTGTTCTAATAAGTGGAATATTTGATGGGAATCATTTGACGATGGACAGCATCGGTTTGCTAGCGGGTATTTTATCTGCGTTTAGTTACGCAGCCTATAGCATTTTTACCAGAGTTTTGCAGGAGAGGGGGAATCATGCACTGACCATTACCCTATATTATATGATGATAGCGACAGTAATGCTAATGCCTTTGATTGAATGGGAAAAGGTGGTTTGCTTTGTTTCCGATGCCCCGTTCATACATAGTGGCTTTTTGATTTTACATGGGCTATGCACAGGGGTCATCCCGTATATTTTGTATGCCAAAGCGCTGCACTATCTGGAGGCAGGGAAAGCGGCGGCATTATCAACCTCTGAACCCGCTGCAGCCATGGTATTTGGATTGCTTTTCTACGGTGAAGTTCCGACAGTTATCGGTATGGGCGGCATAGTGATCGTGATGACGGCGCTGATATTTCTATGTCTCGATAAAGAAAGCAGGTATATAAATGAATGACGGATTGAAATACGATAGTTTATTTAAGAATGGGAAAATATTCACAAGTGATGATACCAACTTATATGCGTGTTCCTTCGCGGTCAAAGACGGAAGGATTGCTTGGCTGGGGACGAATGAGGAAGCGGAGCTGATAGAGGGTTCATCGAAAAAGAGTGTTGATCTTGAGGGGAAAAGAGTGATACCAGGTATCGTCGATGCCCACATGCATGCAATCATGATGGCTGAGTATTTGAGAATGATAGCCGTACTGCCCCCAGAAATTCTTTCCATTGAAGCGCTCATCACCGCAATAAAAAGAGAATGCAGCAAAGTGCCAAAGGGCAAAGTGGTATGGATTCAAGGCTGGGGATATGACGAGGGGAAGCTTAAGGAAAAAAGAGCGCCACAGAGATATGACCTTGATAAAGGGTCTGAGGCTCTGCCAGTTGTGATAACCAGAACCTGCATACATATCATTGCTGTAAACAGCAAAGCAATTGAAATAGCTGGAATAACAAAAGAAACACCAGATCCTGAGGGCGGAAAGATAGGGAGGGATGAAGCTGGCGAGCCAAACGGTTTATTTTATGAGAATGCCAGATTCCTTATTACAAAACATATCCCACAGCCCACAGATGAAGAAATTGCAGATAACCTCGCTCACCTGGATGAGATGTTGTTAGCTCAGGGCATCACTTCGATATCCGAACTTGGGGAATTTGGCGAATATGATTTCGACTCTATTTTTGACCATGCAATAAAAAAAGGGATGAAGTCGAGAATAACGGCGTATTACTTATGGGAGCAGATCAAGCATCTGCACCAATTTCAAATTGCACAACAAGATATGGATCCACAAAGACAGTATAGAATAGCCGGAGTGAAACTGATTGGTGATGGAAGTATCTCTGGCAAAACAGCGTGGGAATATGAACCTTTTTTAGATGGGGAGTATGGCATGCCCACATGCACAGAAAAAGAACTTGAGGAAGCGATCGCCTTTTGCAAGGACAACAAGTGCCAGCTGGCAGTGCACGCTATGGGTGCAAGGATGATTGACCGTGTTATAGACCATGTATCTATGGAGGCTCCATGGACAGCAGGACCGCATGTAAGAATAGAGCATGTAGCAGAACCGACAAAAGAAGCAATCCAGGGAGCAGCTCAAATGGGTATCGGCTTTGTCACCCAGCCCATATTCCTCTATTGCGAAATAGAGAGTTATCTTGAGAACCTGGGGAAGGAGAGAACAAAAGAGTGCTATCCGATCAGAGACTGGATTGAGGCAGGCGTCAGGTTTTGCTTTTCTTCGGATGCACCGGCAACTTCCTGGGCAAATCCCTTTGCGCCATTTGTCAATCTTAAGGCGGCAGTCATGCGAAAATCTTGGAATGGAATGGACACTGGGCAGCGGCATAAGATAGAGATAGAGACTGCAATCAAGCTTTACACGAAAGAGTCAGCAGAAATACTGGGGCTGGTGGATGTTGGCATGATAAAAGAGGGCTATGCCGCAGACTTTATTGTCTTGGATAGGGACATGATAAAAATTCCTCCTGAAGAAATCGATCAGGTGAAGGTGTTGGCGACGTTTATTAAGGGAGAGAAGGTGTATGATGCGGAATCTTAACTGACGGTCAACCCGTGGCTGGGTGCAATACTACCTCTTGGATAGTCAGAAAGAATAAATCTTCCCTAACTGATGGAATTTAGTACGGTTCTGTGCTATGATAGTAATTAACAAAAGATTCGAATATTTGCATTCGTAGGGAAGGGAGCACATGATATGTATCTCGGCGATTTAAACGTTAAGATATTCAGCCAAACCTTTGATTTAGAGGCGCTTTTAAGAGGAACAGATTTGCCAGAGCATTTGAACTTTGAGATTGGGACCTGTACTGAAGTTGGGGAATGGGGTCATTCCGCTGGAGAAGTTGTTTTTTGGGACAATCCTTCAGCAGGTCAGATTTCAGCTTTTAAAGATAGAAGTCCGATACAACCTATATTAGTCGCCTGTGTTGAGCCGGACCAGATAGAAGCGCTGGGGGACGAACTGATGCTTGCAGACGAGGTGTGGGAGAAGCCATACCATCAGAAGCTGACAGCATTGCGATTTCGCAAGCTCCTGGAAATGGCACAAGGCCGCTGGCGCAGCAAGATCAACGAGATCTGCCTGGATACTCTCATTGAATGTATGCCGGATATGGTCTGGTTCAAAGACCTGGAAGGCAGCCATGTAAAGGTAAACAGCGTATTTTGTCAGACTGTGGGAAAACCGAAAGAAGTTGTTACAGGCAGAGACCACTGCTTTATCTGGGATATATCAAAAGAAGAATTTGAAAAAGGGCAGTTCGTCTGCAAAGAGACAGACGAATTTGTCATGACGAAGCGAGAAAAATGTTTTTCTACTGAGAAAGTCAGCAGTCAGCATGGAATGCGTCAATTCAATACTTATAAGGCTCCAGTTATCGATGATCAGGGAATTTTGCTAGGTACTGTCGGAATCGGTCACGATATTACGGCTCTGGAAAATATGAGCGCCGAATTGGAACTGATATTGCGGAGCATGCCTTTTGCCATTTTGGTGTGGAATGAAGAAGGGACCATTATCAATAGTAATGAGAAATTCGAAGAATATTTTGGAATCAAAAAAAGTGAGATTATAGGGCAGAAGTCTGCAATATGGGGAAAGAATATCCTAAAGGACGTCAAAGTCATGAACGATGCAGGCTATAGAGAAGCGAAAGTATGCTACGATGGTCAGGAAGACGGTCTACGTATCCTGGAAATCAATGAAGTGCCGATACAAGATGTTTTCCACAACGAGGCAGGCAGGCTGTGCATCTATAGGGATATCACGAAAGAGAGAGAACTGGAGGAAAAGATTATCAAAAGTTCAAACTCTGATTTTCTAACGGGCCTCAATAATCGTAGGAGTTTTTATCAGTATATCCGTGAGAACAGACACTTCCAGGAACTGGCACTGCTATACGTTGACCTGGATCAGTTTAAATATATAAATGATACTTATGGCCATAAGGTAGGAGATGAAGCGTTGGTGATAACAGCTGAACTGCTCAAAGAATGCTTTCCGGAGGATTTCATTGCCCGTATCGGCGGAGATGAGTTTCTGATTACAAAGTTAGGGGAATTTACGGAAGAAGAATTGGCTGAAGCGGCTGCCCACTTTCTCGAAAAAATGGGACAGACCTTTGCCAGCTCGGCATGTTTCCAGATGCTATCGGCCAGTATCGGGATTTCCAGCGGCAAAAATGCAGATATCGACATCGACGAGTTGATCAGGCAGAGCGATGCCGCACTGTACGAAGCCAAACAGACAGGCCGGGCAAGGTACCGATTTTATGCGAAAAACGGTAAATAAATATTAGATCATAGATTCGAAGATATCTAGTTAACTGACACTTGACTAGATATTTTATTTAGAAGACACTTTTAATAGGAATGATTAAAGGTATCTTAATGACAAAATGTATAATGTGTAGGGAAAAGTGAATTTCTACACAATTCGGCTTGCATCAAACTTCCTTATCCGTGCAAAATATAGAGTACGAAATTTGCTTTTTCGTGATAAGGATGATATTCTTAAAAAGAGCAGTCTATAAACACTTATTAAAATGGAAAATAAAGAAGAGAAAGAATTTGCTGCAGCGGGCACCGATTATACTTTTATTCTCGATCGGGTGCTGTAAATCGTGCCAGTATACACGGCGACGTTTTGCAGCAGACAAAAGGAGGCAAAATGAAATATACGGAAGAATTACTCGATTTTTTATATAGGAGTCCATCCTGCTTTCACGCGGTGGACGAGATCAAAAACAGTTTAGAGGCGGCAGGGTTCAAGCTGCTCGATGAAAGCGAGAAATGGCAGATCAAAGCCGGCGGCAGATATTTTGTCGTGCGAAATCACTCCTCTATCATTGCACTGGATATACCGGAGAACCCGGAAAAAGGTTATCGCATCATGGCGAGCCACAGCGACTCGCCCTGCTTTAAGATCAAAGAGAATCCAGAGGTCGCAGTAGAGGACAAGTATATCAAACTAAACGTGGAGAACTACGGCGGCATGATTTACAGCTCCTGGTACGACAGACCTCTCTCTGTGGCAGGCAGAATCGTCTGCGATGACGGCAGCGGCGGGCTTACGGAGCGGTTGGTCAACATCGACAGAGACCTTCTGATCATACCGAATCTGGCTATCCATATGGACCGGGAAGTCAACACAGGATACAAGTACAATCCGCAAAAAGATCTGCAGCCCCTCTATGGCACCATTGCGTCAAAGGGCAGATTCATGGAAGAAGTGGCTGTGGCAGCAGGGACAAAAGCCGAGTCTATTGTCGGTCACGACCTGTTCCTCTATCAAAGAGGGCGGGGAACTGTGCTGGGCGGCAACGAAGAGTTTTTGGCAGCACCAAAGCTGGATGATCTGCAATGCGCTTTTTCCTCATTAAAAGGATTTACGGCGGCAAAGGAGAAAAAACATGTATCGATCCTCTGTGTCTTTGACAATGAGGAGACGGGAAGCGGAACAAAACAGGGCGCAGCTTCCAGCTTTCTCTACGACACCCTGCAGAGGATTAATGCAGCACTGGGAAAGTCTTATGAGGACTATCTCATTGATTTGTCGGAAGGATTTATGATTTCTGCGGACAATGCTCACGGGCTCCATCCTAATCATCAAGATAAGTCCGACCCAGTCAACAGACCCGTCGTAGGCGGCGGTATCGTCATCAAATTTAATGCTGCACAGAAATATTGCACGGATGGAGTTTCCGCAGGGATCTTCCGCCAGATCTGCAAGAGGGCAGGAGTGAAGACGCAGACCTATGCCAACAGATCAGATATTGCGGGTGGTTCTACCCTGGGAAATCTTTCAAATGTGATGGTTCCAATAAAAAGTGTAGACATCGGTTTGCCCCAGCTTGCCATGCATTCTGCCTGGGAGACAGCGGGCGTTCAGGATACTGAGGATATGATTACGATGGCTGAAGCATTTTTTAGGGAGTAAAATTTGAAGAAAAACGCACAGGACCTATAGTAAAAGCATATACTGTTATTGCTTTTAAAGCAAATAGGAGGTTTTGCCATGGACCCTATTTCTCCATGTGTTTGCAATACCAATGTTGGTTTATGATTTCAGTGGGGCGTCTACTTCAGTTGCAGGTCAGTACGATACGGCTGTAACAGTCAACGGAACCCCGGTTTTGAATTCCATTGCACATATTACCATGGCACCTGATAATTTATACGAGATATCCCGCAGAGCAGTGGTGCTGCTGAATGTTGGCGATAATTTACAGGTGACAGTGCAGGCGTTTACGCCAGGTCAGTTTATTGTTGGGGGTAACACGTCGCAATTGATCGTGCACAGGATTGGTATAGCGAGCACAGTTAAATTAATTTAAGTCAAAATTACAAACACCGGTGCTGTTTTAGTACCGGTGTTTTTGTGCACAACGATAGTTTTTTGAAAAAATAAAAGAAAGGACTTGCAATATGAAATTGAATATCATATAATCAAATCTGTAAGCATTTCATTTGATACGGGGCATTAGCGCAGCTGGGAGCGCACCACACTGGCAGTGTGGGGGTCAGGGGTTCGAGCCCCCTATGCTCCACCATTTGAACATTGAAAATCCAACGGTTATAGCCGTTGGATTTTTTATACCTACATTTTACCTACATTTTTTATTTGCTGTATAGCATTAATTTGATGGTTTAGCTGCTCAAGTAGCTAACTCGTTTTATATGTTTATGATTTCACACCTATGAAGGATAGTAAAGCCCCATGGGTGTAACGGGTTTTCCATTATAGAAGGAAAGAGGAGACCAGATGGCATATTTTGCAGTCATTGACACAGAAACCAACTGGCATGATGAAGTAATGTCAATCGGGGTGGTTATCGCAGATTCCGATTCATTTGAACCTGTTTCTTCAAGGTACTGCATCATAACACCTGCGTATAAGGTTGGAGGGATGTTTTCCGACACTTTGTTTTTCAAAAATGAGAAAATGAACTTTGTATGTTCACGGAAAAATGCCGTATACCATTTGAAAGGCTGCTTTGAAGAATATGGAGTTACTGCCATTTTTGCATACAATGCTTCTTTTGACTATCGGCATCTGCCAGAACTGTCATCTTTTGCATGGTATGATATTATGAAGTTAGCAGCGTACAGACAGCATAATCCGAAAATCTCAAGAACTTCTGACTGCTACAGTACAGGCCGCTTAAAGCGGGGCTATGGAGTTGAAGCTATTTTGAGATTGCTCAGTGATGATATGACATACTGCGAACAGCATAATGCGCTGACTGACGCATTGGACGAATTGAAAATAATGACGTTACTGCAGCACAAACTGGACAGATATGTGCAGATTTGACAGACGCTCCAAATACATACTTTATATACAAATCAGAGGCACATTATAACTGATGACAGAAACAAAGGGACAGCAAAATCCCCGCCACTGGGACGGGGATTCTGCCTGCGATATTTAGTATTTAATTAAGAAAGAACGTTCAAAAGTTTGTGCGTAACCTATCTCCTTTTGACAATATCAGTATAGCGCCAAAGTGTGATGATTTTAAGAAGAAATTTGGGCGCTTCGGTGTAGATTAAGCGAATGCATATTTCTTATTAGGAGCACTACATTGGAAATCGCAATTGCTACTATGTAGCCATATATATTAAGGGATGGAATACCTGTAAAAATGATAAGGCAGATCAAAAGCAGCAGCTGCTGGAACAAGGAGTTGCGGAAAGACTGCGCTTCCTGTCCGATGCTGATCATCAGGCTTGTGGTCGTGCCGGTGACGTACAGCAAAGGGGCGCAGAGCCCGGCAAATCGGATCATCCAGGTCAGATCGCTTCTCTTGTAGAAAAACATGCCCATTTCGTCTGCCAGAAACCAGAAGACGATGCCTGTGACCAGACCGATAGTTAAGGCTGTCAGCAGCGATCTGTGAATCAGCCGGTTCCCCTGATAGGATTTTCCCGTGGCCATCATGGTGGATATCTTCGGCACGACGATGGAACAAGTGGAAGCCACCAGAATCATCGGATAATTCATCAGAGGAAAAACCATGCCTTTGTATTTGCCCATCAAAGTCAAAGCTTCAGCAGCAGTGTAGCCGATGGAGCAAAGTCTTGATTTGACGATGACGGAAGAAAAGGCGTTGACAAATTCCATCAGACACTGCGTCAGACAGATGGGCGCAGCGCCTTTGATCAAAGGCTTTAACGTGCTGCCGATGTAAGCAGACTTCATCTTCAGCGGGGGAACTTTCGGTTTTGTTTTCTTGTAGTAAATCATCAGGAACAAAACGCTCTGCATTTCGCCGATGGCGTAGCAGAGGTAGATCAGCGTAACCGGAGGAAAAGACGTTTTGTTGAGACAGAATTTGATCAGGCAGTACAGAATGGGAAACCTGAGGATCTTTTCGCTGATATTGATGGCTGAGGGGACTTTGATCTTGGCCAGGCCGAGGAAATGTCCTTTGACGATATTAGATATGGACATGAGGATCATCAGCGGACAAGTCGCCAAAATCGTATAGGTCAGTGAGGAGTCTCCCAAAAACCAGGTCGCAATGGGTTTTGCTGTCAGAAAAACAACGCCCACCAGGAACAGGGACCAAAGAAAACTGAATGCTGTGGAGATTTTGATGCTGATATCCATCTCTGCATAATTTCGGAAATGCTGATGCTTCGCCGATATCTTTGATATGGTGACCACCAGTCCTTCGGTCATGAAGGAGAGGAACAGACAGTTGATCGGTGAGACCAGACTGAGCAGTCCCAAACCTTCTGCACCGAAAATCCTGGACAGATACATATTAAATATGAACTCGATCAGGCCGATGATCAAATTGGATATGGCCAGAACGATGATATTTTGCTTTACTTTTCCTAAGAACATATAAACACCATGCTTTTTCAATATGTTAATATGTATTAGGAAAGAGCTTGGTCTATTCTCTATTCTTCAAATTATTTGTCAGAAAAGAGGGGCGTGGAAAGATATCGGTCTCCACTATCAGGCAGCAGGACGACGATGTTTTTGCCCGCGTTTTCTGCTCGCTGTGCCAGCTTGAGTGCGGCAAAGAGGGCGGCACCAGATGAAATTCCGGCCAGCAGTCCTTCTGTGCGGCCCAGCATTCTGCCCGTCTCAAAGGCGTCTTCGTTTTCTACCAAAATCACTTCGTCGTAGACTTCCGTATTGAGGACTGATGGGACAAAGCCCGCCCCGATGCCCTGGATCTTGTGGGGACCGGCTGTGCCCTTTGAGAGCAGGGGTGAAGCTGCCGGCTCAACGGCTACGATTTTGATCTGTGGGTTCTTGGCTTTGAGGTATTCGCCGACACCCGTAATGGTGCCGCCGGTTCCGATGCCGGCGACAAAGATATCGACTTCTCCATCGGTGTCCTGCCAGATTTCAGGTCCGGTGGTCTCTCTGTGCACCGTTGGATTGGCGGCGTTTTCGAACTGGCCGGGGA
>URXI01000055.1 GCA_900551775.1 uncultured Eubacterium sp.
AACCTCCACGGAAGGTTTTGGCGCGTTTTTTCTTTGTGCGCGTCTGGGGAAGCAGATGTTTTAATTAAAAACAGAAACGCCAGGATGCGTGTATAGATGCATCCGACTAAAGCGCTTGAAAATGCTTTATTAAGAGATGAAAAAAATTTGAAAACAGGGCAAATTTTTTCAAAAAAACCCTTGCAATGTTGACAAACATCATATATACTTAAAAGGCTTGCTTAAGGCGATGAAGTAGGAAGTTGCTGAGCTATCAGGTAATTTCTACGGAGAATTGTCCCCACCAGATGGGGGCGAAGGTGTTCGCCGGCTTTTGTTCTGTGTTAAAAATAAAGAAACGCACGGAGCCGTGTGCAAAGTAAGAAAAGTATGCATGACGGAGCTAAAGCTCCCATGCACACATGTCGCCCACAAGGGGCGACGCTTTGCAAGTTACTTTTCTTGAAACTCCGTCAATATCGTCACATGCGATATTGACTGCGTTATAAGCAAACCACCGCACACGTTACAAAGTGGGCACTTGACCGGAATCGTTCCGATTGAGAGAGAACCCCTTGTACAAGCATAGCGAAAACAGTACAAAAAATTCAGGAGGAAGAAAATGAGCGAATTACAGAAAATCAGAATCAAGCTTAAGGCCTATGACCACGCGTTATTAGACCAGTCAGCAGCGAAGATTGTAGAAACAGCTAAGAAAACTGGCGCAGACGTTTCTGGACCGATCCCGCTGCCGACAGAGAAAGAGGTTGTTACAATCTTAAGAGCTGTACACAAATACAAGGACAGCAGAGAACAGTTCGAACAGAGAACACACAAAAGATTGATCGACATCACAAACGCTACACTGCAGACGACAGACGCTTTAACAAAGCTTGACTTACCTGCAGGCGTAGATATCGAAATTAAGCTGTAAAGTATGGTATTAAGGGTACTCCCCTTAGTAAGATTGCATGAGAGTGGGATCCGCAAAGGCTCTCCTGTGTGAGCAAAGGCAGAAACCAAAACCAGGGCAATCCGCTGTAAGAATTAGGAGGAAATTATATGAAAGCAATTTTAGGCAAGAAAATCGGAATGACTCAGATTTTCGCAGAAACAGGAGAAATGATTCCTGTAACAGTGATCCAGGCTGGTCCTGAAGTTGTAACCCAGATCAAGACAGTTGAGACTGACGGTTACAATGCAGTACAGGTTGGATTTGAAGACCAGAAAGCGCACAGAGTAAACAAACCTTTAACTGGACACTTCGAAAAGAGCGGTGCTCCGCTGAAGAAGCACTTAGCTGAATTCAGAGTAGAAGATGGTGAAACTTACGAATTAGGACAGGTAATCACTGTTGCTGATTTCGAAGAAGGCAAGAAACTGGACGTTACCGGCACTTCCAAAGGTAAAGGAACCCAGGGTAACATCAAGAGACACGGTCACCACAGAGGCCCGATGACTCACGGTTCAAAGCACAAGAGATTGGCCGGCGCATTGGCCGCTGGTACCTATCCTTCAAGAGTATTCAAGGGTAATGCCGGTCCGGGAAGAATGGGCCGCGAGACTGTTACAGTACAGAACGTTGTTTTAGTAAAAGTTGACACTGACAGAAATCTGATGCTGGTCAGGGGCGCAGTTCCCGGCGGCAAAGGCAGTCTGGTAAGAATCCAGTACGCTGTCAAGGGTCAGGACAAATAGAATAGACTTCAGAAAGGAGGAAGCACGCAATGGCAAAAGTAACTATGCTTAACATGGCCGGAACTGAAGCCGGAACAATTGAGCTTAAAGACGAAATATTTGGTATCGAGCCAAACGCTAACGCTGTTCACGCAGTCGTTGTAAATTATCTGGCAAACCAGAGACAGGGCACTCAGTCAGCAAAGACGAGAGGCGAAGTCAGAGGAGGCGGAAGAAAGCCTTTCAGACAGAAGGGAACTGGCCGTCACAGACAGGGAAGCACAACAGACCCTTCACAGGTAGGAGGCGGTATCGCATTCGCTCCAAAGCCAAGAGATTACAGATATACAGTACCTAAGAAGCTGAAGAGACTGGCTATGAAGTCAGCGCTTTCTGCAAAGGTACAGGATAACGAAATCATCGTTTTAGACGAATTGAAATTTGATGCTCCTAAGACTAAGGAAATGATAAAGGTTTTGGAGAACGTCAAAGCAAATAAGAAAGCATTGATCATCACTGCTGAAAAAGACGACAACATCGTAAAATCAGCGGCGAACATCCCGGGAGTAAGAACTGCTCTTGTAGGAACCATGAATGTTTACGAAATTGTAAACTACAACAGCTTCATTGTAACAAAAGAAGCAATCGAAAAAATTGAGGAGGTGTACTTATAATGAGATCTGCATACGACGTAATTATCAAGCCTGTCATTTCAGAGCAGAGCATGGATCAGGCACAAGATAAGAAGTACACATTCAAAGTTGCAACAGATGCTAACAAAACGCAGGTTAAATTAGCAGTTGAAGAAATCTTTGGTGTTGAAGTTAAAAAAGTAAACATTATGAACGTTGACGGCAAAATGAAGAGAATGGGAAGAACCATGGGTAAGACTCCGGCTTACAAGAAAGCGATCGTTACGCTGACTGAAGGAAGCAAGGAAATCGAGTTCTTCCAGGGTCTGTAATATAGGAGGTAGGCACAAATGGGAATTAAAAAATATAATCCGACTACTCCTGGCTTAAGAGGTATGACAGTTTCTACTTTCGAAGAGATTACTACCAACAAACCGGAGAAATCTCTTACGGAAACTCTAAAGAAACACTCAGGAAGAAATGTCAGAGGTAAGATCACTGTAAGACATAGAGGCGGTGGTACTAGACCAAAGTACAGAATCATCGACTTTAAGAGAAGAAAAGACGACATTCCAGGAACAGTTAAGACAATCGAGTACGATCCAAACAGAAGCGCAAACATCGCACTGATCGTTTACGCAGACGGTGAAAAGAGATATATCATCGCTCCAGACAAGCTGAAAGTAGGAGATGTGATTTTCTCCGGTCCTGAAGCGGACATCAAAGTTGGAAACGCACTTCCAATCGCCAACATCCCAGTTGGTACCATTATCCACAACGTGGAATTGAAGCCAGGCAAAGGCGGGCAGCTTGCAAGATCTGCAGGTAACGGCGCACAGCTGATGGCAAAAGAAGATAAATATGCTCAGGTAAGACTGCCTTCCGGAGAAGTAAGAAAAGTTCTGATCCAGTGCAGAGCAACCATCGGAGAAGTTGGCAATATCGACCACGCCAACATCCAGATCGGTAAAGCTGGTAGAAAGAGACACATGGGCTGGAGACCTACCGTAAGAGGTTCCGTCATGAACCCTAACGACCATCCACACGGCGGTGGTGAAGGTAGAGCGCCAGTTGGACGTAAGAATCCAGTTACTCCTTGGGGTAAACCTGCTCTTGGCTACAAGACAAGGAAGAAGAACAAAGCTTCCAATCAGTATATCGTAAAGAGAAGAAATGAAAAATAAGGAAGGAGCATAGATAATGGGTAGATCACTTAAAAAAGGTCCTTTCGTAGACGTTAAGCTGTTGAAAGCGATTGAAGCTATGAACGAAGCGAACGAAAAGAAAGTTATCAAGACATGGTCAAGACCATCCACTATATTCCCACAGATGGTGGGTCACACAATTGCAGTCCATGACGGTAGAAAACATGTTCCAGTATATATTACAGAAGACATGGTAGGCCACAAGCTTGGAGAATTTGCTCCAACCAGAACCTATAGAGGCCACGCTGCAGATAAGTCATCAAAAGTTAGATAAGAAAAGGAGATAAAAAATGGAAGCAAAAGCAATTGCAAAATACGTAAGAATGTCTCCTATCAAGCTGAAGCCTGTTACAGATCTTGTAAGAGGTAAGGATTTAAACGAGGCGCTTACAATTCTGAAGTTCACACCTGGCAAAGGTTCAGAAATCATCGAGAAAGTTGTGAAATCTGCTGCTGCAAATGCAGAAAACAACTTTGATATGAATCCAGATAATTTATACGTTGCAGAAGTATATGCTCATCAAGGCCCTACAATGAAGAGATGGAGAGCCGGTTCACAAGGTAGAGCATCAATCATCCTGAAGAGATCAAGCCACGTTGGCGTGACTCTGAAGGAAAGAGACTAAGATAGGAGGTTCATTGAATGGGTCAGAAAGTAAGTCCACATGGATTGAGAGTGGGCGTAATCAAAGACTGGAACTCAAAGTGGTATGCAGATAAGAACAATTTCGCAGACATGCTGATTGAAGACAATAAAGTCAGAGAATACGTTAAGAAAAAATTATATGCAGCTGGTGTTTCAAAAGTGTTAATTGAAAGAGCAGCTGAGAATAAAATTAGAGTTATCATTTTAACTGGCAGACCTGGTATGGTTATCGGAAGATCCGGAGACGGAATTGACCAGCTGAAGGCTGCGTTGGTGAAAATGACAGGTAAAGAAGTCGAGATTTCCATCGAAGAAGTCAGAAGAACGGAACTTGATGCACAGCTGACAGCAGAAAGCATTGCCCAGGCACTGGAAAGACGTGTGTCTTTCAGAAGAGCTATGAAGCAGGCAATCGGCAGAACAATGAAAGCCAATGCAAAGGGAATCAAAGTTCTTTGCTCAGGAAGACTTGGCGGAGCAGAAATCGCTAGAAACGAAAAGTACAGCGAAGGTAATGTTCCTCTCCACACTCTCCGGGCTGACATCGATTATGGATTTGCAGAAGCAGATACAACTTACGGCAAGATCGGTATCAAAGTATGGATCAACCACGGTGAAATCCTTGACAAAGGATTGCAGAGTCCAGTTCGTGAAGAAAAACGCGACAAGAGAGACGGCCGCAAGGGCAGAAAAGACGGTGACAGAAGAAGAAACGATCGCAGAAACGGAAATGACAACAGAAGGAATGACAGAAGAAATAACAGAAACGATCGCAATGCCGCGCCTGAAGCTGCACCTGCAGTAAATCCTAGAGTCAGAAAGGCTCCAAAACAGGAACCAAAAGCAAGCGAACCACAGGCAACCGCAGCAGCACCAGCTGAAACTGCTGAAACAGAAAGCTAAGCACTAGAGAAAGGAGGAACACAGCCATGTTAATGCCAAAGCGCGTTAAACACAGAAGAGTTCACAGAGGTAGAATGAAAGGCGTAGCAACCAAAGGTAACACGATTACTTACGGAGCATACGGCCTTGTAGCACAGGAATGTGGATGGATCACCTCAAATCAGATCGAGGCAGCCAGAATTGCTATGACGAGATCTATCAAAAGAGGTGGTAAAGTATATATCAAGATTTTCCCACACAAGTCAGTAACAAAGAAACCTGCAGAAGTACGTATGGGTTCCGGTAAAGGTGCTCCTGAGTACTGGGTAGCAGTCGTAAAACCAGGTAGAGTAATGTTTGAAATTGAGGGTGTAACAGAAGAACAGGCAAGAGAAGCTATGAGACTTGCAAGTCACAAGTTACCAGTCAAATCAAAGTTTGCCATCAAGGAAGAAAAAGCAAAGGGTGGTGAAGCATAATGGAATTGAAAAAGATGAGAGAAATGACAGATGTTGAGCTCACTGCTGAACTGGAGAAGATGAAAAAAGAACTTTTCAATCTGAGATTCCAGCATGTAACAGGACAGCTTGAGAATCCTGTAAAGATGAGAGAAGTTAAGAGAAATATTGCAAGAGTTAAAACTATTATAAGAGAAAAAGAACTTGAAAAGGTTCAGGCTTAATTGAAAGGAGGATGCTCTAATGGCAGTTGAAAGAAATAGAAGAAAGACGAAAGTCGGCATCGTTACGAGCGATAAGATGGATAAGACTGTAGTCGTTGCAATCGAAGACTTCGTAAGACATTCCCTTTATGGTAAAGCTGTAAAAAGAACCAAAAAGGTCAAGGCTCACGATGAGAACAACGAATGCAATATCGGAGATAAAGTTAGAATTATGGAAACAAGACCTCTGTCAAAGGATAAGAGATGGAGACTTGTCAACATCATTGAAAAAGTTAAATAAGGAGGCACCAGATCATGATTCAAACAGAAACAAGATTGAGAGTTGCTGACAATTCAGGTGCAAAAGAACTTTTATGTATCCGTATCCTTGGCGGAACAAGCCGTCAGTACGCGAACATTGGTGATATCATCGTTTGTGCTGTTAAAGAAGCAACACCAGGCGGCGTCGTAAAAAAAGGTGACGTTGTCAAGGCTGTAGTGGTTAGAACGAAGAAGGGTGCCAGAAGAGCAGACGGCAGCTACGTGAAGTTCGACCAGAACGCTGCAGTAATCATTAAAGATAAAGAAGACAAGAGCCCAGTGGGAACACGTATCTTCGGACCTGTTGCTAGGGAGCTCAGAGATAAAGGCTTCATGAAGATTGTGTCATTGGCACCAGAAGTATTATAGGGAGGTGTTGACAGATGCGTATTAAAAAAGACGATACAGTAATTGTAATTACTGGTAAAGATAAGGGTAAGACTGGGAAAGTTCTCAGAGCGATGCCGAAACAAAACAAGGTAGTCGTTGAAGGCGTGAACGTTCAGACGAAGCACCAGAAACAGACGAGAACGGAAAAAGCTGAGATTAAACATATCGAAGGCCCGATCGATGTTTCCAACGTGATGTTCTACGACACAAAAGCAAAAGAAGCGATCAAAATCGGTTATAAAATCGATGGAGACAGAAAAGTAAGAGTTAATAGAAAAACAGGAAATGTAATCGACTAAGAAAGGAGGAGACGATTTTGACAGCAAGATTAAGAGAAACTTACAAGAATGAAGTATTCCCAGCTTTAAAAGAAAAGTTCCAGTACGAAAACGTGATGGAAGTACCAAAGCTTGTGAAAGTTACGATAAATATGGGTCTTGGCGAAGCGAAGGAAAACGCAAAGATCATGGAAGTTGCAGTAAAAGAATTGGGCTTGATCAGCGGCCAGAGACCAGTTACGACGAAGGCGAAGAAGTCTATCGCGAACTTCAAAGTAAGACAGGGTATGCCGGTTGGAGCAAAAGTTACTCTGAGAGGAGATAACATGTATGAATTTGTTGACAAGTTCTTCAATATCTCTCTTCCTAGAGTAAGAGACTTCAAGGGTGTTAGCAAGAACTCCTTTGACGGTAGAGGAAACTACTCCATGGGTGTGAAGGAACAGTTAATCTTTCCTGAAATCAACTATGATGATGTTGACACTATCAAAGGTATGAATATCGTATTTACAACAACGGCTAAGACAGACGAAGAAGCTGCAGCTTTACTGGAACTTCTTGGCATGCCGTTTGAAAAGTAGTTAAGGAGGGAAAGAATGGCTAAGACATCTCTCAAAGTAAAGCAGCAGAGAAAACCAAAATACTCAACACGTGCATATTCAAGATGTAGAATCTGTGGAAGACCGCACTCCGTATTAAAGAAATACGGTATTTGCCGTATTTGTTTCAGAGAGCTTGCTTACAAAGGAGAAATCCCTGGCGTAAGAAAAGCTAGCTGGTAAAATTAAGTTAAATCAGTGTGTAGGCGAAGCCCTAGCCCGATTTTCGGGGAAAATCGCTGGCAGGCCTCGTGCGAGAAACGCCCAAATCTTTGATTTGGCTGCGTTTTACCGCCGAAGTTGCAAAGGCGATTCCGATGAAAGCGCTAAATATTCGAACCGCACAAGAGGAAGGAGAAACACTGTAATGACAATGACAGATCCAATAGCAGATATGCTGACAAGAATCAGAAATGCCAATACTGTAGGTCACGAAACAGTTGAGATTCCCGCGTCAAAGATTAAAAAATCCATCGCAGAAATCTTGGTTGAAGAAGGCTACATTAATGGGTTTGATGTTATAGATGATAACAAACAGGGCACTATCAAAGTTCAGATGAAGTATGGTGCTAACAAAGAGAAAGTAATCACTGGAATTAAGAAGATTTCAAAACCGGGGCTAAAAGTTTATGCAAAAGCAGGCGATGTTCCTAAAGTATTAGGCGGCCTGGGAATCGCGATCATCTCCACTTCAAAGGGAGTTGTAAGTGACAAAAAAGCTAGACAGCTTGGCGTCGGCGGAGAAGTAATCTGTTATGTATGGTAGGAGGAAATAGATATGTCAAGAATAGGTAATAGACCTGTGGCACTTCCTGCCGGTGTAGAAGTTGCTGTTGATGCAAACAACGTAGTCACAGTAAAGGGACCTAAGGGTACGCTGCAGGAACAGGTTAGCAAATTAATCAATATCGAAATCAAAGATAACGAAGTCATATTCACGAGAGAATCCGATGCGAGAGAATACAGATCACAGCATGGATTGGCAAGAACACTGGTAAACAACATGGTTGTCGGTGTGACTGATGGATATGAGAAGAAACTTCAGTTGATCGGTGTAGGTTACAGGGCTGAAAAGAAAGGCGATACATTAGTTATGGGCCTGGGATATTCACATCCTGTAGAGATGAAAGATCCTGAAGGAATTACAACTGAAGTTCCTGATGCAACAACAGTTGTAGTAAAAGGAATCAACAAAGCAGTCGTTGGAAACTATGCGGCAAACATCAGAGCTTGGAGAGAACCTGAACCATACAAGGGCAAGGGAATCAAGTATGAGAACGAAGTAATCCGCAGAAAAGAAGGAAAAGCTGGAGCTAAATAAGAAAGGAGTGAAGTAAAATGGCAAAAGAAAGCAGAAACGACAGACGTGTTAAGAGACACGAAAGAGTTAGAAAAAATTTATCTGGAACTCCTGAGAAGCCTAGACTTTGCGTTTTTAGATCTAACAAGAACATTTCTTGCCAGATCATCGACGATGTGAACATGGTTACTTTAGCTTCCGCATCTTCACTTGATAAAGACCTGAAGACCGAAATCGGCTACGGCGGAAACAAGGAAGCTGCAAAGAAAGTTGGAGAAGCTATTGCAAAGAGAGCGCTTGCAAAGGGAATCGAAGTGGTTACTTTTGACAGAGGCGGATTCCTTTATCACGGAAGAGTTAAGGAATTAGCTGATGGTGCTCGTGAGGGCGGATTAAAATTCTAACAGGAGGAGATAAGGAATGCGTAATATCATTGATGCATCCAAGCTTGACTTAAAAGAAACTATCGTTAACATCAGACGTGTTGCTAAGACTGTTAAGGGTGGTAGAAACATGAGATTCAGCGTAACTGTAGTAGTCGGAGACGGCAACGGATATGTAGGCGTTGGTCTTGGAAAAGCACAGGAAATTCCTGAAGCTGTAAGAAAAGCGACAGAAGATGCAAAGAAGAATTTAATATATGTTCCAACTGTAGGAACAACTATACCACATAGAAACATCGGTATCTTCGGCGCAGGCAGAGTGCTTCTCATGCCGGCTGCACAGGGTACTGGAGTAATCGCAGGTTCATCAGTACGTACTGTACTGGAAGCTGCTGGTATCAAAGACGTTAGAGCAAAATCAATCGGTTCAAACAATACAGGCAACATGGCTTATGCAACATTGGAAGGTCTCAGATCACTGATGACTGTAGAAAAGGTTGCAAAGCTGAGAGGAAAATCACCTGAAGAAATCTTAGGATAGGAGGAACACGTTAAATGGCTAAAATGTTAAAAATCACTTTGACAAAAAGTACAATCGGCGCTTCCCCTAAACAGAGAAAAGTTGTCGAAGCGTTAGGACTTAAAAAGATGCATCATTCAGTTGAAATGGCTGACACACCTGCGACTCGTGGTGCTGTTGCAAAAGTAGCGCATCTTGTTACTGTAGAAGAACTGTAAGATAGGAGGTGCAAAGTATAATGAAACTGCATGAATTAAGAGCGGCAGAAGGTTCGAAGAAAAACCGCAAGAGAAGAGGCCGTGGTACAGCTACCGGACAGGGTAAAACTGGCGGCAGAGGTATGAACGGTCAGAAATCCAGAAGCGGCGGCGGAGTAAGACTCGGCTTCGAAGGCGGACAGATGCCACTATACAGACGTCTTCCAAAGAGAGGTTTTACCAATATCTTTGGAACAGAATATACGACAATCAACGTAAAAGATCTTGATAGATTTGAAGCAGGTACTGTAGTTACACCAGAATTGCTGGAAGAAGCCGGACTGGTAAAACAGGTGAAAGACGGAGTTAAAGTTCTGGGTGACGGAGCGATGAAAAACAGCCTGACAGTCAAAGCGCATAAATTTACAAAATCTGCGGTTGAAAAAATTGAAGCTGCTGGAGGAAAGGCAGAGGTGATCTAAGATGGAGATGCTTAAGACTATTTCGCAGGCATTTAAAGTCGCCGAAATAAGAAGTAAGATCATTTTCACCTTATTAATGCTGGTAGTATTCAGAATTGGATCTAACATCCCTGTACCGGGAATCAATAGATCCGCATTGGCTCAGGTGTTTGCTGGCGATACAGGACTTTTCGACTTGTTTGATTTGTTCTCTGGCGGCGCATTCAGTAACTTCACCATATTCGCTTTGAGTATTACACCATATATTACTGCTTCCATCATCATCCAACTTTTGACCATTGCTTTCCCTTATTTTGAGAGACTGGCAAAGGAAGGACAGGAAGGAAGAAAGAAGATGGCGCAGATCACTCGTTATCTGACCATCGTCTTAGCAGTAATACAGGCGTTAGGCCTTACTGTAGGTCTGTTCAGACAGGCAGTCGTCGACAAGACTTGGTTCTCGTTTATCGTAATCATTCTGGTATTGACAGCTGGTACTGCGTTCCTGATGTGGTTAGGCGAACAGATTAACGAAAAAGGTATCGGAAATGGTATCTCACTGATCATCTTTGGCGGTATCGTTGCGAGAATCCCGAGCGGGCTCCGCAGCCTGTGGACACAGTACTCTGATGGACAGCTGTCCATCATCACTTTGATACTGTTTGCAGTATTTGCAATCGTAGTCATCTTGGGGGTTATTGAGGTTCAGCAGGGAACGAGAAGAATACCGGTTCAGTATGCAAAGAGAGTGGTAGGAAGAAAGATGTATGGCGGTCAGTCTACACATATTCCTCTGAAGGTAAACCAGGCTGGCGTTATTCCTGTCATCTTTGCACTGTCCATCCTGCAGTTCCCACTGACAATCACATACTTCTTCCCTGGTTCAGGCTTCACTGACTTTATCACAAAGTGGCTGTCGCCTGCAGGTAACCCGGGAGTATGGGTTTACGCGGTACTGAACGTATTGCTGATCATCTTCTTCAACTATTTCTACACGGCGGTTACATTTAACCCGGTTGAAGTAGCGCAGAATATGAAAGCAAACGGCGGATTTATCCCAGGCATCAGACCGGGAAAAGCTACAATTGAATATCTTAACAAAGTTATGTCAAGAATCTCATTTGTAGGTGCAATCTTCCTGGCTATCATCGCAACCATGCCTACACTGGTCAGCCAGTTCTCTGGCCTGGACATGAGATTTGGAGGTACTTCCCTTCTGATCGCGGTGGGCGTTGCACTTGACACAATGAAACAACTGGAAAATCAGATGGTTATGAGAAACTATCAAGGATTTCTAAAATAGAGGAGATGAGCAAATGCTTAGAACAGTTTTGTTAGGCCCTCCAGGTGCTGGTAAGGGTACACAGGCAGTAAAAATCGTGGAAAAGTACAACATTCCACATATTTCAACTGGTGACATATTTAGAGAAAACATCAAAAACGGAACCGAACTCGGTAAAAAGGCACAGGAATATATGAACAAAGGTGAATTAGTTCCCGATGATTTAGTCATCGATCTTGCCACTTCAAGGCTTCTTGAAGACGACTGCAAGAACGGATTCCTGCTGGATGGTTTTCCAAGAACCGTTTATCAGGCAGAAAAGCTGGATGAGTTCTTAGACGCACACAGCATGAAGCTGGATAAGGTCATCGATATCGAGGTTGAGAAGGAAGAATTGATTACAAGACTGACAGGCAGAAGAGTCTGCAAGAAGTGCGGCGCTTCCTATCATGTTGTGAACATTCCTCCTAAAAAAGAAGGCATTTGTGATATCTGCGGAGGCGAGTTATTCCAAAGGGACGATGATACTGTTGAAACTGTTGAAAACAGAATTGAAGTCTACAACGAACAGACGATGCCGCTTGTGGACTATTATAAAAAAGCAGACAATATTGTTACCATTGACGGTGCACTTCCACTTGAGACAGTGTTTGCAGAGATCGTAAAATCTATAGGTGAGTAGCATGATCATCATCAAATCAAAGCAGGAAATTGACATGATGAGAACGGCAGGCAAGGTGAACAGCTTGATTCTGAGTGAACTTGAGAATATCATAAAGCCAGGTATCTCCACGATGGATATTGATGAATTCGTTGAGAAGACGGTGAAGGAGCACGGGATGATTGCTTCCGAGAAAGGCTATTGCGATTATCCTGCCAGCGCCTGCGTCTCCGTCAATGAAGAAGTCGTTCATGGCATTCCGAGCAAAAAACGGATTTTGCAAGAAGGAGATATCGTCAGTGTCGATTTGGTCGTCGAATATAAAGGCTATATGGCTGACGCCGCAAGAACTTATGGCGTCGGTGAAATCAGCCCGGAGGCAAGACGTCTGATCGATACTGCTGAAGCTGCCTTTTTTGAAGGGATAAAATTTGCGAGGGAAGGATATCGGCTCTTTGATATCTCACACGCAATTCAGCAGAAGGTTGAGGGAGAAGGATTTGGCGTCATCAGAGATTTTGTCGGTCATGGTATCGGCAGCGGGATGCATGAAGAGCCGCAGATCCCCAACTACGGCAAAGCTGGAAAGGGGCCAAGACTTCAGACTGGTATGACGTTGGCCATTGAGCCGATGATCGTAGAAGGCTCTTATGAAGTAGATGTCTTGCAGGATGACTGGACTGTCGTCACAGTGGATGGCGGTCTGGCAGCCCATTATGAGAATACTGTTGTAATAAATGATGGTGAGCCTGAGCTGCTTACCCTATAGTAAAGAGAGGTGTAATTAATGGCGAAAAAAGACGTCATCGAAGCAATGGGAACCGTTGTGGATGCTCAACCAAACGCAATGTTCAAGGTAAAACTTGAAAACGGTTTTGAAGTGCTTGCACACATTTCAGGAAAAATAAGAATGAACTATATAAGGATCCTCCCAGGTGATAAGGTAAAAGTTGAACTTTCCCCTTACGATCTGACAAGAGGAAGAATTATATGGAGAGATAAGTAATTACAGAATGGAGGAACAGAAATGAAAGTTAGAGCTTCCGTAAAACCAATCTGTGAAAAGTGCAAGGTAATCAAAAGAAACGGAAAAGTAATGGTTATCTGTGAAAATCCAAAGCACAAACAGAGACAAGGTTAATTAGTTAGTAAAAAGGAACTGCATGAACCAGGACTGCAGAATCCATTTAAATTATTGCATATGCAGAACGCCTGTCTATATCACTCCTGGAAACGTGACGGAAGATAGGAGAAGGAGGAAACGTATGGCTCGTATAGCCGGTGTCGACTTACCAAGAGAGAAAAGAGTAGAAATTGGTTTAACCTACATTTATGGTATCGGTAGACCAACATCACTAGCAATCCTTGAAAAAGCAGGAGTAAACCCTGATACAAGAGTGAAAGACCTGACAGAGGATGAAGCTGGTAAAATCAGAAAGATTATCGACGAAGATTACCTCGTAGAAGGAGATCTGAGAAGAGAAGTTTCCATGAACATCAAGAGACTTATGGAAATCGGAAGCTACAGAGGAATCAGACATAGAAGAGGACTTCCAGTAAGAGGTCAGAAGACAAAGACAAACGCTAGAACTCGTAAAGGTCCTAAAAAGACTGTAGGAAGAAAAAAGAAATAAGAAGGAGGTAGGAAACAATGGCTAAGACTGTAAAGAAGACAGTTAGAAAAAAGAAAAGAGAACGTAAGAACATTGAAAAAGGCCAGGCACATATCCAATCCACCTTTAACAATACTTTAGTTACTCTTACAGATATGAGTGGAAACGCACTTTCATGGTCAAGTGCAGGATCCTTAGGATTCAAGGGTTCCAAGAAATCTACACCGTTCGCTGCACAGATGGCTGCTGAAGAAGCAACAAAAGCTGCTATGGAGCACGGTTTAAAGACAGTTGAAGTTTATGTAAAAGGTCCGGGATCCGGAAGAGAAGCTGCAATCAGAGCGCTTCAGGCAGCAGGTCTTGAAATCACTATGATCAAAGACATCACGCCAATTCCACATAATGGATGCAGACCGCCAAAGAGAAGAAGAGTCTAATTGAAAGGAGGAGTAATAACAAATGGCAAGATATACAGACGCTAACTGCAGATTATGCAGAAGAGAAGGCCAAAAGCTTTTCTTAAAGGGTGAAAGATGCTATAGCAGCAAGTGCGCTATCGAAAAGAGAAATTTCCCTCCTGGACAGCACGGACAATCCAGAAAGAAAACTTCCGATTACGGACTGCAGTTAAGAGAAAAGCAGAAGACAAAGAGATTTTATGGAATGCAGGAAAAGCAGTTCAGAAATTTATTTGATAAAGCAGAGAGAAGACAAGGTAAGACAGGTGATAACTTACTGATCTTATTAGAGACAAGACTGGACAATGCTGTTTACAGACTTGGATTTGCTTCCTCAAGAAAAGAAGCAAGACAGCTCGTTGTACACGGTCACTTTACTGTCAACGGAAAGAAAGCGACAGCTCCAGCAATGGAACTGAAGGCCGGAGACGTGATTAAAGTAAAAGAAAAGAGCACAAACTCACCGAAGTTCAAAGAAATCAAAGAAATGTCAATCACAGTACCTTCATGGCTTTCCGTAGATGTTGAAAAACTAGAAGGTAAAGTTGTTGCTATGCCGAGAAGAGAGGACATCGATACTCCTGTTGCAGAGCACTTAATCGTCGAATTGTACTCCAAGTAAGATAGCGGCGTAAAACCGGTATTACTTGGAAGAAGAAGGAGGGTTTTTTAGTGATAGAAATCGAAAAACCAACAATAACTAAATTTGTGGATGAAGACGGTACCTATGGCAAATTTGTCGTAGAACCTCTTGAAAGAGGTTATGGTACGACTCTTGGCAACTGCATGCGGAGAATTCTGCTCAGTTCACTACCAGGGGCCGCTGTAACATCTGTAAAAATCGACGGAATACTTCACGAGTTTTCAACTATACCAGGTGTCAAAGAAGACGTAACAGAAATCATCTTAAACTTAAAGAAACTTGCTGTAAGGCTGAATGGCGAGAACACGAAGAGAGTGATTATCAATGCTGTAGGACCAAAAGAGGTCACTGCTGCTGATATCATCGGCGATTCAGAGATGGAAATTTTCAATCCTGATTTACACATCGCAACTCTCGAGGAGAATGCCACCCTTGTTATGGAAATCAACCTCGCAAGAGGCAGAGGCTATGTGCCGGCTGACCAGAACAAGACGGAGAGCACCCCGATTTCAGTGATTCCAGTTGACTCAATCTATACACCAGTGAGAAAAGTTAACTATACAGTAGAGAATACGAGAGTTGGTCAGGTAACTGACTTTGATAGATTAAATCTTGAAATCTGGACTGACGGATCAATCACGCCAGAAGAAGGTGTATCAATTGGAGCAAAGATTATGCAGGAACATCTGAATCTCTTTATCCAGCTTGATGACTCCACTGATGGAATGGAAATCATGGTTGAGAAGGAAGAAGACCAGAAGGAAAAAGCTCTGGAGATGACAATTGAGGAATTAGAACTTTCCGTTCGTTCCTTTAACTGCCTGAAGAGAGCAGCTATCAACACTGTTGAGGAATTAACAGAACGTAGCGAAGAGGATATGATGAAGGTTAGAAACCTTGGTAAGAAATCTCTTGACGAAGTGAAAGCAAAATTAGAAGAACTGGGACTTGGACTAAAACCTAGTGACGATTAAGTATTAATGAAAGGAGAATTGATATGCCAGGATATAGAAAACTGGGCAGACCGACTGCTCACAGAAAAGCAATGCTGAGAAATCTGGTTACTGACTTACTCAGAGACGGAAGAATCTCAACAACTGACTGCAGAGCAAAGGAAGCCAGAAGAGAAGCAGAAAAGATGATTACCCTTGCAAAACGTGGCGATCTTCATGCAAGAAGACAGGTATTGGCTTACGTTTATGACGAAGACGTAGTTTCAAAGTTATTTGATGAAATAGCTCCTAAGTATGCTGATAGAAATGGTGGATATACAAGAATTCTGAAATTAGGACCTAGAAGAGGCGATAACGCTGAGGTCGTATTCTTGGAATTAGTATAGAGAGTCAGATAGATAAAACCCCTTGTAGGCTGTTAAAGACGGTACACAGGGGTTTTTTTCGTTTATTGGAATAGTCTTCCACTCCGGCAAAATTTCACGCCATAGGGCGAAAATAGTTGACTTTTATACCGAGGGGTGATATATTGAATTTAGATATATCGAGTATAAATACAAAAGAACTCAATGTGATAACATCAATGAAACGAGTGTAAAGGGAAGAGGCAATCACATGAAATACAAAATTGAGCCATGGAAATACAGTCCGCTGAACACTGCCGGATGGGAGAAAAAACTGAATGAACGGGCGCGCCAGGGCTGGCAGTTCCGAGCAAAGAGCAGTATGCCCCCTCAATTTGCCTTTTTTGAAAGGTCAGAGAACAGAGGGAAGCAATATACCGTAGATATTTATAGGAGCAAATCCCTAGGGTACGAGTACGAGGAGGACCTTGCAGGATTCATTGATTTTTACCGGCAACTGGGATGGAAATTGGTTTATAAAGAGAGAGACGGATACTATATCTTTGAAAGCGACGAAGGAACTGACGCACCGCCAGCGTACCAGAGCGAAGAAGAGCGGAGGAATCAAGGCCGGAATCAGATAGGTATTGGGGATGATGTAGGATATCTGTTTCTTATTGTGATCTGGATAGGTATATGGGCGATGCAGGATGCATTTCCACTGCTGATAAATACGAGGCTGCTAATTCCCATCAGTGGAACCTTTCTTTTGGGGTTGGTGAGATCAGTGATAAACATTGCCTATGTGAAAGGCAGGGGGAGAGAGAAGCTGATCAAGGCACAAGACGTACAAAGTCAGCTGTTCGGCGGATTTGTTCTTATCTTACTTCTTTATAGTTTGTTCTTGTCTATGAAGCTGCTGTCCACTGGCGAGTTTATAGACCACTGGAACCTTGCAGAAGGGGAACTGTATTATCGGCTGCTCTTGATTTTGCTGCCAGCGTCAATGCCGTTTTTCTTACTGGGGCAGGCGATAACTTTGATTGCGAAAAAACAACTGCTCGGAGAGTTTTTTTATCTGACGTCGGTAATAGGCGCCATGGGGGCATTTATCGTTTAGATCATACGCACGTATCTTTCAAGTACCTAAAAAGTTTTTGGACTACTCCAAGAACTTTTTTTGGTTGCTTTTGGTACTTTAAATGTCAGTATATTTCGAGTAGACTGCCATTACAACAGCATAAAGAATAGAATTGATGAGGTGAATATGATGTTAGTTTTAAGAAATGCACGTTTAATCCCAGAATTGACGGAAGGCTATGAGGAACGTTATGGCGACATTATTATAGATGGAGGGCTGATTCAGGAAATCAGGCCGGCGAAAAGTGTTTCCGTGCCGGAAGACAAGCTCATCGATATGACTGGAATGACTTTGATGCCGGGGTTAATTGAAGCACATCTGCATCTGGATCTTTGTGGAAAAAACACCTTTGAAGAAAACGTGGAGCCGGACTCCTATCGTATAATGCGCTGCCTGCGTTTGGCACAGGAGAATTTGAAACAAGGCTATACCACTGTTCGTGATGTCGGTGATAGAAGCAATATCACCATCGGCATGGCAAAGGCCGTTAATGAAGGTATGGTTATGGGACCGGATATTCTGACTAGTGGTATGATTATCTCCCCGACGGAGAGGGGCAATGATTTCTTTGGTGGTATGTATGCAGAGGCTGATTCGATTGACGAATTTACAAAGGCCGTTCGGAGACAATATCAGCTAGGTGCAGATTGGATTAAGATCATGGGTACTGGGGCAGTAATGAACCCAGGAGGCGAACCGGGAATGCCGATTATCTATGAAGAGGAGCTACAGGCGGCAGTGAGGGCTGCGAATTACGTGGGACTTCCCGTAGCAGTCCACTGTCACGGTACAGAAGCCATCAAGATGTGCATTCGCTGCGGCGTGAGAACTGTGGAGCACTCATCCATTATGGACGAAGAGTGCATTAAGATGTATAAGGACTCTACGACATCTTTTCCGATGCCGACCTTGTCCCCGATGGTGAACTTTCTCGAATTTCCTGAAGGCAAGCCGGCACACTATGTTGAAAAAGCGAAAAAACTGGTAGATACACTGATCGAGGGACAGCGGGCGTGCAAAGAGAGTGGCATCAAAATGGGATGGGCAACGGATGCCGGCGTATATGAAGGCAGCCACGGCAATGGAATCTATGAATTTCGCGCAAGAGTGAACCTGGTAGGATTCACGCCATTGGAGACATTGATTCAAGCGACAAAAAATAATGCCGAGATTTTAATGATTGATGATGAAGTAGGAACAATAAAGTGCGGGAAACGTGCCAACCTAGTCGCTTTCGAAGGGAATCCAGACGAAGACATCGAGGCCCTCAACGAAGTTTCATTGGTGCTCAAAGCTGGAAAGATCGTACCGAGACACATTTTTTAGACACCGTAAAATGATATATTCAGTATTTGTCAAAAAAGGTCAAAAAAACAGTTGACATATAGAAGGATGAATGATATTATATTAAAGCTGTCTCAATTACAGCGCAGCAACGAAACCTGGGGACAGGAAAAAAGAGTTGACAAGCACTGTTTGAGGTGGTATAATATATAAGCTATCAATTCGTCCGGCCAAGCCACATTTTACAGCTAAGTAAAAAAAGTGCTTGACAGAAGATGAAAAAGATGGTAAACTAATCAAGCTGTCAGGGAGCGGCGGCAGGCGGGGTTTGAAAAAACCTGAAAAAGTGCTTGACAGAGCGGCCCCGGAAGTGATATAATAATCAAGCTGTCTTACGGAAGGCAACCTGGAAAGAGACATCACGGACAGTGCAGCAGGCCCATGGGGGACTGCCAAGAACCTAGAAAACTTCATAGTGTAGAAATTTAGTCAAAGAGGACCACGGTCCTCAAAAAACTAAAAGTAAGAAACAATCAACACAGATTGGTAAACAAGATGTACATGATTAGTTTCCGACAATTTCTTAAAAAACAACAATAATTTCGAAAGAAATGAATTGCGAACGCAGAAGCGTTTGATCCTAACGGATCTGTTAATTAGATTTCAAAACCCTCAGGGGTTATGATAAACCATTTAATTAAGAGTTTGATCCTGGCTCAGGATGAACGCTGGCGGCGTGCCTAACACATGCAAGT
>URXI01000056.1 GCA_900551775.1 uncultured Eubacterium sp.
GCTTTAACATGAAGACCATGTACACGCCGATGGAAGCGATGGAATGCAGCATGGTGACTGCCGGATATGCGTCCATGGGTAAATACTACGGACTTCCAGTACATACATATGCGGCCATGTCGGATTCCAAATATATCGACTATCAGGCAGGAAGCGAATCTGCGAGAAGCGGACTCATGGCATACCTGGCTGATGTAGATAACGTATCTGGCGCAGGCGGACTCAACGTCATCGCAGAGATGAGCATCGAGAAAATGGTCGTCGACAATGACTTTATCGGCACCATCAAGCACTTGGAAAAAGGCATCCGCTTTGACGAAGATTCTCTGGCAGCAGACCTGCTCTTAAAGGTGGGCTCCGGCGGAAACTTCCTCAACCAGAAACACACCCTGAAAAACTACAAGAAAGAACAGAACTACAGCAACATCACCATGAACTACGAAGAGAGAGCCAACTGGAACAAGGCCGGTAACTGGTCCGTATCTGACAAGGCGAGAGACTACGTCAAGAAGATCGCTGAACAGGATATCTGCCCTCTCGGCGAGGAACGCACCAAGGCCCTTCACGAAGCGTTCATGGAAGTCTGCGCAGACTGCGGCCTGACAAAGGAAACTGCGGAAGATCTGATTAAAAAGTATAATGAAGCTTAAAGGCAGTAATAGGGAACTGCCTTCGGGCTTGTTATAGAGGATGCGCCGGGGCCGAACCCCGGTGCATCCAAAATTTCAAACGAAATTATCTTTTATCTAACTATTTAGAAAGGAAAATGTGCGAGTAAAAGCCCCTATCTTTTATTTGTACAAGGAACAATTATGGGTAAACGAGTTCCAATGTGGCAAGTATTATTCTGTATCGTATTTGCACTGGGTATTATCTGTTATTCCATCTTCTTCACAACTGCGAAGTATACTTCACCAGAGTATGACGGATATGCAGAAGCGCATATGCCGATGATTCTGTCAGCGGCCATGGTTTCGATCTTTGGCGCCCTCAACGGCTGGAAGTGGAGCGTCATGGAAAAAGGCATGATTCAGGGAATCAGCCGTTCCATGCAGGCCAACCTGATCCTGCTCACCGTAGGTATCCTGGTATCCACCTGGAAGGCAGCAGGCATCATTCCGTCCATCATCTACTATGGACTGAATATCATCAGCCCGGGCTTCTTTCTGGTAACAGCTTGTCTGCTGTGCTCCATCATCTCCCTGGTTATCGGTTCGTCTTACACGACGGCAGGAACCATCGGAGTAGCCATGATCGGTATTGCTATCGGCCTCGGCATCAATCCGGCGCTGGCAGCAGGTGCAGTTGTCGCTGGCGCATATACTGGAGACAAGATGTCACCGATGTCAGATACGACCAACATGGCACCGGCAGTATCCGGCTCCAACGTCTTTGAACACATCAGACACATGGTCTATACGGTAACACCGTCTTACATCATCGCCCTGGTGCTCTATTTCATCTTAGGAAGATCAGCAGCGCCTGACGGAGAAGTGCAGATGGAGATGAAGGACGTTCTTCAGGATGCAATTCAGAACGAATTCACCGTAAGCCCGTTCCTTATGCTGCCGATCGTATTCCTGCTGATCGCTGTAATTCTGAAAGTTCCTGCCCTTCCGGCTATGTTCGGCGGCGTCATCATGGGACTTCTGTGCATGGGATTCGTACAGGGAATCAGATTTGCTGACTTCTTCGATATCATGCACTATGGATATATGTCAAGCAGTGCAGAAATTGAGCTGACCAACGGATACACTGTAGCTGACGTAGTCGGCGGCGGTGGATTCAACGGCATGCTGTGGACCGTATCCATCGTACTGTGTTCCATGTCCTTTGCAGGCGTATTGGAAGCGACCGGTATGTTGGGCTCTGTTGTTGAAAAGATTTTGAAGATCGCTAAGACCAACGGACTACTGGTTATGACAACTGTACTGACCTGCTTCTTCATCAACCTGCTGACTGCTGACCAGTATCTGTCCATCATCCTGCCGGGCAGAATGTACAAGACGGCATTTGAAGACAGACACCTGCGGAACAAGAACTTGTCCAGATGTTTGGAAGACTCCGGTACACTGACTTCACCGCTGATTCCTTGGAACGTCTGCGGTGCGACTATGAAAGGTTTCTTGGGTGTTTCAACGATACAATATGCGCCATATGCATTTGTCAACTATATCTGCCCTATTGTATCTATCATCTACGGCTTCACCGGATTCTCCATTGAGAAGATGACCGACGAAGAGTACGAAAAGATGATGGAAGTTAGAAAATTGGAGGAAGAGGAAGCTGCAAGAGCATTAGAAGCTTAAACAATATACATAAATCTTCTTTATAAAACAAGTAAGCAAAACCGGCTGGGAATTCGTTCCCAGCCGGTTTTGCATTTACATATGATCAAATTTGCGTTAATGAGGGGCTGCTTATGCTTCTTTATCATCTACTTTCGATTTCGCGGAGCGATAAGCTTTTGGCGTCATTCCCTTGGCTTTCTTGAACACTTTGGTGAAGTAGCTCTGGTCGTCAAAGCCGGTGGAAAGAGAAACATCGATGATGCTCAGGTTGGTGTTGGCCAGGAGATGGCAGGCGTGTTCGACTTTCAGAGAATTGAGATAGTCAGTAAAAGTGACGCCCATTTCCTGCTTGAACAAAGTGGAAAAGTAGGAAGAATTGACGTGAAGATTCAACTCGATGTCCTTCAGTGAAATCTTTTCTGTATAATTTTTGTTGATGAACTGTAGCGCTTTCGCTACAATCTGTGAGCGGCCATTATAGATGGAGGAGAGCATATTCTTGGTAATCACCTCGATGATAGCCGTGGAGACGAAGAGCAGTTCGGTAAAGCTCTCCGATTCACTGAGTTTATTGATGATGTCAAGATCCGTGTCGATGATCTGGTTCAGATTACTGTCGCTTTCGTTGGCGAGTCTGATGATGATGGCGAACAGCCACAGTGTTTTGGCTTTGATGCCGTCCAGATCCCCGCATTCGAGAATCGAGAAGGTGTTGAGCAGCTTCTTCAGATTGTCTTTGGCTGTAGACACCTGACCGTTGCTGACGTTATCGATGAGGACCTTTTCCAGATCATAAGGGTATTCCACCGATACGTGCTCTTTCTTGTAATGCTGAATGTCAATGTTGACCTGATTCTGTTCACTATATTGGTTCCGCAGAGCGCTGTAATCATTGTTGCCGGTCACCGACGTGATGATGCAGTTATAGAACAGAAGGGCGATCTGCGAAATTTGGTTGGGCTGATAGACCTTCATCTTCCCGGCAAACATCTTCGCCATAGACTGGGCTGTTTCATTCAAGTTGTTCAAATTAGCAAAATTTTTCGTAGTGCTGCTGCGCAGTTCTCCCATGACGATGGGGCCTGCAATAAAGTAGCCGGCGAAGACTTCGTCGATAATCAAAGAAGTCGCGATATTGGCAAGCCCTGATTTGCAGAGAAATATGTAGGGTTCGCCCAGCCTGGAAGCGAATTGACCGGCAGAAGAGAGGTTGCGCCTGCAGGAACTGTCTTTGTCAGCGTATACCTCGAAGATGTTGCAGATCTTGTCATCTCTTTTGAACTCTTTGACCATCTGATCATCGCCGCTGAAATAGGTGACGGGAATTCCTGTAATGTCTGAAAAGGCTTCAATAGAACTGTTCAGATAGTCCGACAAGGTTTCTGCATTTGGGTTGTCCAGGGTTGGAATTACAAAGTTTTTCATGATTGACTCCAATATATATCAAAAAGCTATATAGAAATTGTACTATTTTTTATGAAAATTTCCCCTTGAATTATATCACGCAGAAATAAAAAAAACAATATAGAGAATGAAGATAACGGGATAAATAAAAGAAAAATCGGGTTTATTCCACGGTGACAAAAATTTTACTAAAAATTCTAAAAGTACCTATATAACTTACCAAAGGGGAACCTGTACAATGAGACTATAAAACAAAGGCATAGTCTTTATTAACTTAGTTTATAATTTATTGGAGGTAACGAATAATGAGCAAAGAAGCGATTTTAGAAGCTGCAAAACAGTCAATTGTTGAGGCTGACGAAGATATGGCAATGGAAGCATTAGCAAATGCTGAAGCAGAAGGTGTGGATCTTCTTGAACTGCTGAGCAACGGATACAGCGCTGGCATGAAAGAACTGGGAGACCTGTTCGGAATGGGAGAAATCTTCTTACCAGAACTGATCTTCGCTACAGAAGTCATGAAAGCTGCAACTGCAGAGATCGAAGGCAAGATGGATATGTCTGATGTAAAATCAGCAGGAACACTGGTTATCGGAACTGTAGAAGGCGACGTACACGATATCGGTAAAGGCATCGTTGCCTCTCTGGTTAAGACTAACGGCGTAGAAGTATTTGACCTTGGAAGAGAAGTTCCGGCTAAGGATTTCGTAGATGCTGCTATCGAGCACAATGCAGAATTCGTAGGAAGCTCAGCACTTCTGACGACGACGATGACTGTACAGAAAGACATCGAAGAAGCCCTCAAAGAAGCTGGCATCAGAGATAAAGTAAAGACAATGGTAGGCGGAGCGCCTGTAACAAACCGTTGGGCAGAAAAAATCGGTGCTGACGCATACTGCGAAGACGCTTCCGACACAGTAAACTTCATTCTGAAGTGGATCGAAGAACTGTAAACAACTCTCCATCAGTTTTCTGGTGAAGGAAATACATAGAAAGAAAATGAAAATGGAGGAAATGTAAGTAATGGGTAAATTTACACATGAAACTGACATCACAGGGTATAACATTCTATCCAACGAAGACCTGGATGCACTTCATGAAGCCACCCTGCAGCTGCTGGAAGACTACGGTCTGCAGATGCACGGAAAAGAAGCGCTGGACATTTTGGCCGGTGCTGGCTGTGAAGTGGATTACGAGAACGATAGAGTGAAGTTCCCTAGAAACTTAGTAAACGACGCAATCGAAAAATGTCCGGCAGAGTTCACACTCTGCGGCAGAGATCCTGCAAAGGATACTGTTGTCGGCGGTAAGAAGGTTGCATACAAGAACTTCGGTACAGGCGTCTTCATCTTTGACCCTTATACTGGAGAACTGAGAGAATCGACAAAAGAAGATTTAGGAAACGTCGCCAGATTTATCGACGCGATTCCGGAAATCGACGTATTCTCCATCGCTGTTACTGCAGGAGATGTAAACCAGAAGGTTCGTTCTCTGCACGAAGCAGAAGTCGTATTTAACAACCTGACAAAGAACTTCGCACATGACCTTGAAGGTGTAAAAAATACACAGAGATTCATCGACATGGCGGCAGCAATTCAGGGCGGATATGACAAACTGAGAGAAAGACCGATCGTGGCTATGGGCGCCTGCCCGAACTCCCCGCTGGAGATCAACGAAAACGAGACCAGCATCATCATCCTGTCTGCAAGACATGGACTTCCTATCGACATCTTGTCAATGGGACTTTGCGGAGCGACGACGCCTGCAACGCTTGCTGGAACTCTGGTCTGCACCAATGCAGAAATTCTCGGCGGTATCGTTCTGGCGCAGGTCGTAAACCCTGGAAACAAGATCCTCTATGGATCATCCACGACCATCATGGATATGAAGACTGCACAGTCACCAGTCGGCGCGCCTGAGCATGCAATGTGCTCTGCAGCAGTCGGACAGCTGGGTCACTACTACGGAATTCCTACTAACGTAGGCGGCACGTAGGCAGACGGTAAGTGCTTTGACGTACAGTTAGGTCATGAAAAGACTATGACCAACATGCTGCCTGCACTGACAGGAAGCAACGTCATCTATGGTATGGGAATGATGGAAATGGGTATGACCATGAGTTATGAGCAGCTGCTTACTGATGCGGAAATCGTGAGGATGACGAGGAGGATTCTTCAGGGTATCCCTGTCAATAAGGACACAATGGCTCTGGACGTAATTAAAGCAGTAGGACCTGCTAACAATTACTTAGCTCAGAAGCATACGAGAAAGTACATGAGACAGGAACTTTCAACAACACAGTTCATCGACCGTACACAGAGAGAAACATGGATGAAAAAAGGCGGAATGACGATGACAGAGGCTACAAAAGCCAAAGCCATTGACATCTTAGAAAATTACGAAGTGACTCCACTGCCAGACGACGTCAAGAAGAGGATTCATGACATCGTCGTGGAAGGTGAAGAAGAAGCAGAAGAATTAGCTAAGTTTGAAGCCAAAAAGAAATAAAATAACTATCATGAAAGGATGACGAATATGGGCGATCAGAAGAAGTTCTTCACTCGTATGGGTGACGGTTCACCAGTATATATGACTGAAGAAGAAATTAGAGCTGACATCAAAGCTGGTATCGACGATGCAGTTCTAAGAGGAAAGATCGATCCGCTGTCAGAGGAAGACGCAGAGAGAATCTACGAAATCGTAACAATGCCGGGCAACATCGTCGGTGTACAGCCAGGTATGGAAATCGTAACTTCCAACGACTCAGGATCAGACAAAATCAGCACAAAGTGCGGTATCTCTACTTCCAGAGACACTAACGCACTGATTCACGAAAGAGTATTAGGAGCTGACTCCGTAGATATCGGATACAGTGACTACAACTATAAGACAGTAAAAGGTGTAGCAAAGAGAGAAGCGACCGTTCTGAAACAGGCGCTTACGAAAGCAACCATGCCGTTATTCTACGGCGCTATGCCGAACCTGGGATTCTACACAAAACCGGATGGTCCTGTAGATAACTGGGCAATGCTCCTTCCAGAAGGCAAGATCAAAGAAGCCATGGCTGCACAGGAAGAAGCAGTAGATCACGCTGTCAGAGACATCGTCTATGTTGCAGAACAGATGAACGATGTGGGAGCAGACGCTTTCATGCTGGATACTTCCGGCGCTGCTGGAGACGCAGACCTTCTCGTATCCCTGAAGGCATGTGAAATCATCAGAGAGAAATTCCCTGATATGCCGGTTGAGATCGGTATGGCAGGAGAGTTCGTTCTGGGAATGCACGGCAAGCTCAAGTACAACGGAACCAGACTGGCTGGATTATATCCGCACAAGCAGGTAAAAGTTGTAGAAGAAGCAGGTGCAAGCATCTTCGGAGCAGTGGTCAACACCAACTGCAACAAGTCCTTCCCTTGGAACATCGCCAGAGTCTGCACATTCATCAAAGCGTGCACAGACGTGGCTAATATCCCGGTACATGCAAATGCAGGTATGGGTGTATGCGGTATCCCTATGGTAGAAAATCTTCCTTCCGACGTGGTATCAAGAGCTGACAAGTGCTTGATCGAGATCGGTAAGGTCGACGGATTGTAGATAGGCGTAGGAGACCCACTTGGCGCAGAAGCTACACACGCTCTTGCTGCAGGTATGGGCGGTATCCGCACTGCCGGAGATCTGGTAATGCGTTTACAGCTAGCTAAGAAGATGAAAATCAACGAAGCGAAAGCATACGTAGCAGAGAAGCTTTCTGTATCAGTGGAAGAATTGTGCGACATCGTTACGATGAACGACAAAAGAGAAGAACTGGGACTTGGACTCGCTCACGTAGAACCATGCGCAGAGGCGAATGCGGGAATGGAAGCAAAGTTCAGAATCCAGGAAGTGCTCGACATCAAAGTAAACTCTGTTGAAAGATTTAAAGAAAGAGCCGGGCTCAAATAAATAGACATGATTGTAGAATAGGTTTGCAAGGAGTAAACCTATTCTACATATTAAGAAAAAAGTCCGACAAATTTTTTTAATCAAAAATTTGACAGAATATTATGACTTACTAAAAAAGACGTGCAAAAGCTAAAGCGAATAATCGTACAATTTAGTTATTTTTAGCAAGCGAAATTTGATAGCTAATTCTTAAATAATATGATAAGATATTCTTGTTAAGGAAGATGATATTTTATCGTATAGACATTTAAGGAGGCACTAATTTGGATAAGCAGGAACTATTTAGCAGAGCAAAAGAAGCGATTGTCGATGCCGATGAATCAAAAGCACTCGGCCTTATATCTGAGGCAAAAAGAGAGAATTTTGACCTTCTTGAATTACTGCTATCTGGATTTGGAGCCGGTAATCAGGAAATAGGGGAGAGATTTGACAAAGGAGTCCTGTCTCTGCCTGAACTGATATATGCTGCTGAAGTGATGAAGAGCGTGACGAATGCCATACTCGAGCAACTGAAAGCAGATGGAGAAAATCCACCGACCAAAAAAGGAACAATTCTTCTCGCAACTGTTGCGGGAGATGTTCATGACATCGGCAAGGGCATCGTGGCGTCAACCCTTAAGACGGCAGGTTTTGATGTCATCGACCTGGGCTGCGAAGTACCCGTTGATGTGATCCTGGAAGAAGCAAAAAAGCACAATGCCGATATCATCGGAACCAGTGCGCTTTTGACTTCTACAATGGTTGAACAGAAAAAATTAGAAAAGTTGTTAGCCGAAAGTGGTGAAAAGGACAGTTTCATCACCATGGTAGGCGGCGCTCCGTGTACACCGAGATGGGCAAAGAAGATCGGTGCGGGCGGCTACAGTGAAGATGCCCTGGAGGCAGTCAAAGTGGCCCTGGAGCTTATGGAACAGAAAAATAAATAATGATTTATATGGAGGGACAATATGGGTAAAGAACTTATATTTCAGACATTGAGACATGAAAAGACAGACGAAATTCCTTGGGTGCCGTTTGCCGGCGTTCACGTTGGTAAGCTAAAGGGCTATACGGCAGAGCAGGTGCTCAGAGATGAGGATAAGCTTGTTGAGTGCTTGATCGAAGCCAATAAGCTTTATACACCTGACGGACTCCCAGTGATCTTTGACCTGCAGGTCGAGGCAGAAATCCTCGGATGTGAACTGATGTGGGCAGAGAATAATCCGCCGTCAGTCAAGAGCCATCCGCTTTCAGGCGAAAAGACAATCCCTTGCAACTGCAAGATCCCGACTCCTGAATCAGGCAGACTTCCTATGATTTTGTCAGCTATGAGAAGAGTCAAAGAAGCCATCGGCGAAGATACAGCTTTGTATGGACTGATCTGCGGACCGTTCACACTGGCTTCCCATCTGAGAGGAACGGACATCTTCATGGATATGGTATCCGATCCGGCTTACGTAAAAGAACTAGTAAACTACTGTGCACAGGTTTCTATCGCAGTGTCACAGATGTACATAGATGCAGGCATGGATGTCATCGCAGTCGTCGATCCGCTCGTTTCACAGGTTTCACCAAAACACATCGAAAAGATGCTTTCAGAAGGATTTTCCGCAGTCTTTGACTATGTAAGAACCAAAGGCGTTTTCTCATCCTTCTTCGTATGCGGCAACGCTACCAAGCAGATTGAGGTAATGTGCAAGACAGGTCCGGACAGCGTATCTGTAGACGAAAACGTAAACCTGGCCACAGCAAAGGAAGTTACCGATAAATACAATGTAACTATCGGCGGCAACATTCCACTTACGACCACCATGCTCCACGGAACACAGGAGGATAACATGAAGGGCGTTATCGACCTGATCGACTCCGTAGATCATCACAACCTGATCGTCAGCCCTGGCTGCGACATGCCGTACGACACACCGATTGAAAATACCGTCGCATGTGCACAGGCAGTGAAGCATCCTGACAGCACCAGAAAGCTGATCGAAAACTATGAAGTCGTTATCGACGATTCTGATGTTGAAATTCCAGATTATGCGAACCTGGACAAGGTACTCATCGAGTGCTTCCTGTTAGACCCTGAACAGTGTGCAGCCTGCACATACATGCTGGCTTCTGTAGAGGATAACTGGGATGAACTGAAAGACATGGCAGACTACAAAGTATACAAATACTTCATCAAGGAGGACATCGCAAGAACAAGAAAAATGGGAATTGCGAACCTTCCTACCATGTGCATCAACGGAGAACAGAAATACATCTCCATCATTCCTTCCAAAGAAGAACTGATCGAGGCCGTAAAAGCAGCAGCAAAGAAATAAATAGACGTAATGAGAAAATTGGTAAGGTGGTAGGCCGGGATCGGCCTGTCACCTTACTTTGTTATCGAGAGGACAGACTATGATTAACAAGAAAATAAGCATTGAAGAAAGCAAAGCCTATCCATTGGCTGAAAAAAGGTTTATCCAAACCTGTGGTTTTAATATGGAGACAGAAAAACATCAGAGAATGATGAAAATGGGTAAGAAGGTCAGAGATGACGGAGTAGAGGGAATCAATATACAGGCACTGGTATCTTTTTATGGGCCAGAAGTGTGCAAAGCCGGAACGATTACTGTGGGAGACGTGGAATTGACCTGTAATTACTTCGCACAGATTCCGGCGGAGTGCGTGGAAGGTGTTTATTTCTACATGCTGACCGCTGGAGAATGCTATTTTTCTAGTGAGGAAAATATCATGGACTTCCTATATGCAGATATCTGGGGCACCAATTACGTGGATGCGGGAATCGAACTGCTGACTGAAGAATTTATCAAAAAAGACATGGCAGAGCGCTTTGCAGGAAAAACATTATATCTGTCAGACGAGTTTGGGCCGGGATATTTTGGTATGCCGGTCATTGAGACGAAGAAGTTTTTTCAGATCATGGACGGCAGCCTGATCGACGTCAGGGTGAAGGACAGCGGTCTGATGATTCCGCAGAAGACTTGCGCAGGCCTTTATGTCGTACTGAACAGATCTGATATCAAAGCCGAGCCGGAATGTATGCGCTGCCATGGCAACGCCTCCGGCTGCCAATTCTGTGCGATCAGAGCAAAATTAAAAGAGGTGAAGCAATGAAAATAACTTTTTTACCACAGAACATTACTTGGGAAGCAAATACCAGTGAAACCATTCTGCAGGCAGCAGTGAAAGCCGGTGTCAATATAGATGGAAACTGTGCTGGCAGCGGCACTTGCGGCAAGTGCAAGGTCAGGATTATAGAGGGCGATTTGAGTCAGTGTGATGACCACCATCACAAATTGACGGAGGACGAAATAGAAGGCGGCTACCGGCTGGCATGCTGCCATCAGGTCAGCGAGGGCATGGTCATCGAAATGCCGGAATCAGAGACGACAGCGTCGAGAAAAAAGAAGCTGATACACTTGCCGGACGGTTTTGTTCCAAAGGCTGCTGTCACGAAACGGTGTATCAAGGTTGCTGCAGCTTCCATCCGCAACCAGAACAGCGATGAGGCGAGAATCAAAGCGGCCCTCGGCATGGAAACACTGCAATTCTCCTTGGAAACGCTGCTGAAGCTGCCGGAAATCGCTAAGAACGCAGAAGAAATCACTGTCACCATCAGAGACGGCCAGGTCATCGATGCAGAGAGCGGCAATACGGAAAAGGCGAACTACGGTGTAGCAGTGGATATCGGCACTACGACAGTCGTCATCATGCTGTGGAACGCAGCGAGCGCTGAGATGATGGACATCTTTGCTGCTACCAATCCACAGGGGGCCTACGGAGCCGATGTCATCTCCCGTATCACCTTTGTGATGGAAAAAGAAGAAAATCTTGATATCATCCACAAGACGATCATAGACTGCATCAACAAAGCGGTCAGCGGCTTTGAAGAAACAGCGGGCATCAGCCGCAAGAATATCTACCAAATGTCAGTAGTCGGCAATACGACCATGAGCCACATCTTCTTAGGCGTCAATCCGGCGCAATTGGCTGTGGCACCGTTTACGCCGGTTTTCACAGCACCAGTTGACATGACAGCGAAAGAATTGGATCTTGCAATCTGCCCGGATGCAGAGGTTCACGTGGCTGCCAATATTGCAGGCCACGTCGGTTCTGACATTACTGCGGGCATCATCACCACCGATCTGATGCAGTGTGACAAGGGCCACCTGTTCATCGACATCGGCACCAATGGCGAAATTGTCCTCACCGGTAACGGCAGGGCTGTAGCCTGCTCCACGGCAGCGGGACCGGCCTTTGAGGGCAGTTCCATCAAACAGGGCATGAGAGCGGCCAGGGGAGCCATTGAGAGAGTGGATATTCTGGAAGACGCAGTAGCAATCGAGACCATTGGAGATACAGTGCCCATCGGCATCTGCGGCAGCGGAATCATCGATGCAGTTGGGGAAATGATTCGCGTGGGTATCGTAGATAAATCGGGGCGTCTCCTCAGCAGAGAGAAGCTGGCTAAAAAAGGACTCAATGAAAATATCCTGCGTCATATAAAAGAAGGTGAAAAGGCTAACGATTTTGTGTTATACTTTAGTAAGGATGGAAAAAGTGATGTAGTGATCACGCAAAAGGATGTCAGGGAAGTGCAGCTGGCCAAAGCGGCAATTTCTGCCGGTATCACCATTATGATGAAGGAAATCGGCATCGAAAAAGATCAGGTTACGAAGATCAGCATTGCCGGTGCATTCGGAAACTACATCAGAAATATCAGTGCGATCAATATCGGACTGCTGCCGAAGATAGACGAAGAAAAGATTTTCTCTCTCGGAAATTCGGCTGGCATCGGCGCTTCTATGATCCTGCTCTCTCGTGAGAGCAAAGAAGAGGCACAGAAGGTAGCGCGGGAGATTGAACACATCGAACTGGCCGCGAGAAGCGATTTTCAGGATCAATATATGATGGCGATGATGTTCTGATCGCACATTTTGAAAGATCACTACGAGAAATAACGGAGGACAGCATGTTAGAATTAAACAGGGAAGAATTTACAAAAGAAGAATTGGTAAAAGTATTGCGCTCTGACGACCCGGAGCTGTTGCAGGAACTATTCAATACGGCGAGAAAAATCCGTAAAGAGGTGCAGGGAAACAAGATCTTCGCCTATGGATTTGTCTATTTTACGACTTATTGCAGAAATAACTGTAACTTCTGTTACTATAGGCATTCTAATGATATTGAAAGATATCGCAAGAATGAAGAAGAGGTACTGGCTACGTCGAAAGCCCTGATTGATTCTGGCGTGAATCTGATCGATCTGACCATGGGAGAGGATCCCCAGTACCATCAGGAAAAGTTTAAGACTGTAGCGGATATCATCAGAAAGATCAAGAACGAGTACGATACGCCGGTCATGATTTCACCGGGCGTTGTCAGCAACGAGATCATCGACAATCTGGCAGAAGCAGGTGCGGATTTCTATGCTCTTTATCAGGAAACCCATAACCGGGAGCTCTTTGCAAAGCTCCGAGTGGGCCAGGATTATGACGAGAGAATGAACGCCAAGCTCTACGCCAAGGAGAAGGGTATGCTGATCGAAGAAGGGCTCCTGGCAGGGGTCGGAGAGAACGAAGAGGATATCGCCGATTCATTATTGACCATGGGAGAAATCGGTGCCAGCCAGGTCAGGGTCATGAGCTTTATTCCGCAAGAAGGAAGCCCGATGGAGTCCTATCAATCACCGGATAGAATGGAAGAACTGAAGATTATCGCACTGATGCGGATTCTCTACCCACATGCGCTGATCCCAGCATCTCTTGACGTAGACGGTATCAAAGGACTCAAGGACAGGATCAACGCAGGTGCCAATCTGATCACCTCCATCATTCCGCCAAAATCAGGGTTTATGGGAGTCGCTCAGAACACCATGGATGTAGACGAAGGCGGCAGAACGGTGGAAGAAGCACGCAGTATTTTGGATCAGATGGGTCTTGTGATTGCAACGAAGGAAGAATATAGAGAATTTATCAAAGAGGTATGCAGATGAAGATTGCAATCATCGGCGGTAAATTACAAGGGACAGAGGCAGTTTATCTCGGCTCGGCCTGCGGCTTTGAGAGCATTTTGATTGATAACAACCCCGAAGTTCCGGCAAGCACTATGGCGGATCGGTTCGTATCGGGGGATGTAATCAGGCGGGATCCAGAGGTTATTGATGCCATGCGGGAGGCGGATTTTGTTTTGCCGGCCAACGAAAACGACCAGGTACTTGCGGCAGTGTGTGCCATCTGTGAGGAAGAAGGCTTGAAGCTTGCCTTTGATATGGATGCTTACCGCATTTCTCAATCGAAGATCAAATCAGATGCGCTGATCCATGAGGCGGGCATTCCTGCACCGAAGTATTACCCAGGCGGCAGAGCACCATATGTCATCAAACCATCGGGTGAAAGCGGATCTGCCGGGGTCAGATATGCAAAGGATGCAGAAGAGGTTCGGGAATTCCTGGCTGGCTGCAGAGATGCAGAAAACTGGATTGTCCAGGAGTATCTGGAAGGCCCTTCTTATTCCATCGAAGTGATCGGCACACCGGAGGCAGGTTACAGGACCTATACCATCACCCAGATTCACATGGACGACGTCTATGACTGCTGCAAGGTGACAGCACCCTGCGAGATTACAGAAAATCAGAAAGAGGAGTTTGCAGAGATCGGAAAGCGTTTGGCAGAATTGGTCAATCTTCACGGCATCATGGACGTGGAGGTCATCGACGACGGTGAGGCCCTCAAAGTGCTGGAGATTGACGCGAGAATCCCAAGCCAGACGCCCATTGCGGTGCTCTATTCTTCAGGGATGAACCTCTTATCGGAGTTAGCCGATGTGACTGTTTATGGCGCTTTTCAATCGGTTCAGCGCGATGAGGGGAAGTTTTCGGTTTATGAGCATTATCAGCGCAAGGACGGAAAGATTGTGCAGGAAGGCGAACACATGATGGCTTCAGCGAACCCCCTGTCTGTATCAGAGGAGCTCTTCGGCAGCAAGGTCGTCATCTCAGATTATGGCAGGATGGGCGAGGTTTTCAGTGGCATCTTTGTCAACTGGGCGGACAGCCGCAAGGAGCTGGAAGAGATGCGCAGCCGCGTCAAGGCAGAGCTTGGCGTGTAAATCAGAAGAAGCAGACCCAAAATTGTTACCATAAAAGTTAGAAATATTATTAGACTGCCAATAGTAGTCATGATACAATACTTACATAGGAGGCGAGATGGCGATGGAGAAGTTTACTGTTACGCAGGCTGAACGAATCGGCGAACTCAACGGCACTGCAGAAGACATCAATAGGGAGTTTGAGACCACAGAAGAGCGGGACCAGGCTTTCAGAAAGATGGAAAAAGAAATGGTGCGGGAGAGCCGGAAGAAAATCAAAGAGCTTCTGGACAGCAAACACATCACCAGAAGCGTAGAAGTAGGCAGGATCCTGGAGCAGTGGCTCATGGACGACGGCTACACCAAAGTGGTGACGCCGACCATCATCACCCGGGACATGCTTGCCAAGATGAGCATTGACGAGTTTCATCATCTGTCAGAACAGGTTTTCTGGCTGGACAAGAAAAGATGTCTCAGGCCAATGCTGGCGCCGAATCTCTACGTCGTCATGCGGGAACTCAAGCGAATCACCAACGAACCCGTAAAGATCTTTGAAATCGGCTCCTGTTTCAGAAAAGAGTCCCAAGGTGCGCAGCACATGAACGAGTTCACCATGCTCAACTGCGTGGAGCTTGCCGCCGTGAAAGACGGCGACCAGGAGGAGGAACTAAAACGCCTCGCCCATGCTGCCATGAAAGCCCTGGGCGTACCGGAAGAAGAATACGAGCTGGTTGTAGAGGCTTCTACCGTCTACGGCAGCACAGTGGATATAGAAATCAACGGCATGGAAGTGGCATCCGGCTCTTACGGACCGCATCCGCTTCTCGACCCGCAATGGGGCGTCTTTGACACCTGGGTCGGTATCGGCTTCGGCATCGAACGTCTGACTATGGCTCTCAGCAAGAGCAAGACCATCAAACGCTATGGCAAGAGCATCACTTTTATCGACGGGCAGCCACTGAATATTTGACCTTAGAAAGAAGGGGTTATCATGACACGACTGAAGACGGAATGGGTAGAATACATGATCGACGGCATGGACGCTTATAATCAGTCTCTGATGCAGAAAATCGGCGTTGATCTGGCAGGGCTTGCCATGCGTACCTTCCATATGACCCAGGCGGATTTTGACAGGGCGAGAGCCTGCAACAAAGTCGCGGTAGTTCCCATCACCCAAGGGGAAGGCATTATCGGCAGCTTCAGTGAATCTGTCGCAGCCATCGTAAGATCCATGGGATTTTGTGCGGACGTCATGCCCCATACCGATGTAGACGGTATCTACGACGGATATCTTGAGGGATGCAACATCTTTTTCTTTGCAGATGACATCAGATATCTGGCACTGAATACGAAAACAAACAAGGCTTCTGACAACAATTATGCTACGGCGCTTGGATTTATCGAAGTGCTGACGGCTTTGATGGAGAAACACGGCAGGGGTATTGCCAAAGAGAAGATTCTCCAGATCGGCCACGGCATCGTAGGCAGAGAAGCCGTTAAGATCCTGAAACAGCGCGGCGTAGATTTTGATATCTACGATAAAGACCAGGAGGCACTTGCAGGCCTATCCTGCAAGAAACTGCAAGGTCCGGCGCAGATCAGGGACTATAGATATATTTTAGACTTTACCAATGAAGGCGGATGGCTGAAAGATGCGTATCTGGCGGATGCGATTCTCTATGCCAGCCCCGGCGTACCATATTCTATGGATAAGGCAGCAGAGGAACGCTTTGAGGACAAAGCGGTTCACGACAACCTGGAAATAGGCACTGCCATCATGCTGGGAGAAGCCCTTCAAATTTAAATAACATGGGGTGCGGATCGTATGGATCACATAGACTCTAAATCTATGCAGCCGGGTGAGACTCCCGGGCACCTCGCCATTTTTCCCGATTACGGAGGTAAAACTTATGATTCAGATTGTATTGCTCAGTGGATTTTTGGGCGCCGGTAAGACGACTCTGATGCAGCGTCTGCTGGACACCTACAAAGATCACAAAATCGGAGTGATTATCAATGAATTTGGAGAAATCAATATTGACGCGAAGCTGGTCAGCCGCGATGGCATCGACATCGCAGAACTTTCCAATGGTTCTATTTTTTGCGCCTGCATCAAAGACAAGTTTGTAGACGGGCTCATCGCCATGTCCAAAACAGATATTGAGTATCTCTTTATCGAAGCGTCTGGTCTGGCGGATCCTTCAAACATGGGGGACATTGTCAGCGGCATCAAAAAAGAGACTGGTGACAATCTGCTGCTTAAGGGATCCATCTGCGTTGCGGACGGCGTCAGCTTCTTAGAATTAGCAGATGTTCTCCCTGCCTTGGAACGACAGGTGAAACACGCCAATGCGGTCATCGTCAACAAAATGGATTTGATCGACGATACATCATTTAAAGAAATCTCTCAAAAAATAGGAGAAATCAATCCTGCGGTGAAGATTTACGCAGCAACTCATTGTAACGTGGACATCAAAGAAATCGTGGATCATTTTGCTCCAAATGTTGCCGGCAGTGAAGACACCACCAACACCTATGAGAGCAGGCCGACGACTTTCATCGTCAGAGCTGACGAACCAGTAGAGAAAGAAAAACTGATTGCATTCATAGAATCCATCGCAGGCAGCAGTTACAGAATCAAAGGCTTTGCGAAGACCATAGAGGAAGGCACCGTGGAAGTGAGCGGTGTTGTCAATAACCTGATCATAACGCCTTGGGAGACAGAAGAGAGTACGGAAATCGTAGTTATTTCTTCGGTCGGAATCAAAATGCTCAGTCTGATTACAGCAAACTCAGAGAAAATTCTGGAAGGAAGGTTCTATATTTAAGATGGCTGATGATAAGAAGCGATATTATAGAAAAAACGTGGAACTATTTGTTCTGTTAGATAAAATGAAGTTATGGCCTGCCAGAAGCGGCCTTCTCCACGGCATCAAAACCGTCGAGAGCCATGGAAAGTATGCAGTTATCACGACCCATTGCGGAAAGACGCTGAGGGTCTATAATTCCAGGAATTCCAGAGCTGCCAGGTGGCTTAGGAACAAGTGGGCTGTGAAGCCTTGCAAGCAGTGCCGCGTACCAGAGTGGAAGCTGGAGAAATACTCCAAGACGTTCTTTGATTCCCATTACGGCAGCGATTTGATTCACAAACAGTGATGTGAGGAGAGATATATGTATATTGATATGGACTGCCCCTGCCAGGGTAAAAACTTAGACAAACTGCTGCAGCCTTTGATACTCTGCATCTTGGCCAGAGGAGAAGACCTGCACGGTTTTGCGATCATCAAAGAAATCGCAAAGATCTCGCGATTCGAAGATAAGGTGCCGGATGCTACCGGTGTCTACAGATATCTGAAAAAAATGGAAGGATCAGGACTTCTGACTTCCAAATGGGAGCTGGACGAGGAAGACGACGCCGGAAAGCCGAAGAGGGTATTCAGCATCACTCCGCAGGGGAAAGGCTGTCTTGCCAATTGGTCCCTGGCTTTAGTGGATTATGAAAAATATATTCACCAATTAGTGGAAATGATCAACGAATCAGTGTAGAATAATCATATTGGACATGAAACCTGAGCGGATACAGATGTGTCCGCTTAATTTTTAATTGAGAGGAAGTGAGGGTTTGGCTTATATTGCCTTGTATTGGAGCGCCATGGTTGTCGGATATTATATCGGCAGCAAGAAACGTGACCATGGGGACAGATTTTTAAAACCTACGGATGTGATCATGATGACATCCGTTTCTCTGTTGGTGTTTTTGATGGGGATTCGCATGGGTTCCAACGAAGAAGTCATCCGCAATCTGGGCACCATCGGCCTGCAGGCGCTTTTGGCGACAGTGCTTTTGATGGCAGGGGCAGTGCTGTCTGTGACTGTGACGCGCAAGCTGCTGCACATCGACAAGTGGGGCAGGCTGGAAGGCCACGTCATAGCAAAAGAATCAGCAGAACTGGAGCAGTACGAGAAGCAGGAAGAAGAGGAAGAGAAATCATCGAATCTGATGACCTGGCTGATCCTGATCTTCGTCGTCCTGGGTATTTTTGCGGGCTACTTCCTTGTGCGGGTGTACATTCCAGACGTAGACGGATTCAACGACAAAGCTGGCAGCATTATGACTTGCGGATTGACCCTTCTGCTGGGCGTGATCGGCTTTCAGCTGGGAATTGCGGGCACGGTGGTCGAGCAGCTGAAGTTAGTCGGCTTCCGGGTATTGATCTTCCCTGTTGCCGTGCTGATCGGTACTGCTGTCGTGGGCGCGCTGATCAGTCTCATTCTGCCGCTGACACTCAGGGAGAGCCTGGCTGTCAGTTTCGGTTTCGGCTGGTATACCTTTGCGCCGGTGGCTATTTCCAATGCGGGCCATGTCT